>CAUJKL010000255.1 GCA_963204995.1 Planctomycetota bacterium
ATGGTTGCGAGCGTTGATACGTTCTCCTTTGGATCGTTCGTTCAATCAACTTCGCGGGATAGGCTGCCAGCCTGTCGAACCCCGATCACCTCATGACAGGCTGGCAGCCGATCCCACTTCAGTAATTCCCAGCACTCGGTAAACCGTTTTGGCAATCATCAGTTCTTCATTCGTGCGAATCACACGCACTGCAACTTGTCCGTCGTCGGGCGAAATCAGCGATGCGTTGTCGGCATTGCGATCTTCATCCACTTCGACGCCTAAGAATTCCAACCCGCCGCAAATGCGGTGCCGGACTGGCGGTGAGTTTTCGCCAATGCCACCAGCGAACACCAACGTATCCAGTCCCCCGAGTGCCGCTGCAAATGCGCCGATGCGTTTTTTGACTTCGTAGCAAAACAACGCGACCGCTTCCGCCGCCCGCACGTCTTGCATTTCAAGCTCCAGCAGGTCGTGCATGTCGGAGCTAGTCTCCGCAACGCCCAGCAGCCCGGACTGCGAATTGACCATTTCATGGAATTGCTGTGCGCTCATGTTTTCTGTCCGCGCCAGATACCACACTAGTCCAGGATCGAGATCACCCGAACGCGTGCTCATCGGCACACCGGCGGTCGGCGTGAAGCTCATGCTCGTGTCGACCGGCTTTCCGTCCCGCACCGCCGCCAGGCTTGCGCCGTTGCCCAGGTGGGCCAGAATGACGCGCCCCGACAGCTGTTCCGTGCCAGCCAAACGAGCAAGTTCTGTCATCAAGAACTCATAGGACAAACCATGAAACCCGTATCGCCGCACACCCTGTGCTTCGTAGCGGCGCGGGATCGGCAACAACTGGGCGACGCGCGGCAGGTCGTGATGGAAGGCCGTGTCAAAACACGCGACTTGCGGCAAGTCAGGGAAGCGGCGCTGAAACGCCTCGATCAACAGCATCTCGGCCGGCAGATGCTCTGGATCGAAGGGACTCATCCGGTGCAGCTCGTCGATCATTTCCTGCGTGATGCGCTGCGGCTGGCTGTACTTTGGCCCGCCATGCACCACGCGATGCCCCACGGCGGCCAGTGCATTAACTCCGCAGTGCTCTTCGATCCAATCCATCAGCAAGCTCACCGCTGCCGTGTGGTCCGGTGCCGCTACGCGTTGCGAAACGCTTTCCGCCAGGCTCGGGCCATTCGCCTGCAAGCTCGCGCCCGGCAGTCCAATCCGCTGGATCGAGCCTGCAAGAATCCGTTGCAGCGAGTTGCCGACGTCGAACAACGCAAACTTGATGCTCGATGAACCGCCATTGATGGTGAGAATTCTTAGTTTATCCCGCGCCGGTTGGTTCATCAGACCTCCATGTGCTTGTCGCCTGGCTGCGAGGGCGGACCAGGACAACCACGCTCCGCATTTGAACTTGGTACAGGTTCGCTGCCACGTCCTGTTCGCAGCGAGTTTCCCGTCCCGGTGAAATTCTGGTACGGCCGCGCCGGATCGCCGCTGAGTAAATAGTAAGTGCTGTTGTCAATGCCTTTGAAGCTGTAGTTCGGCCCCTGTGGTCGCCTTCGCAGGTGTGGTCATAGACGACGTCCAGAATGACTTCGATGTCGGCCTCGTGCAGGGACTTGACCATCGATTGAAACTCGCAATGCTGCTGGCAAGATAGCGGCTCGTTCGTGTAGCCGTGGCGCGGCGCGAAAAAGCCGAACGGCATGTAGCTTGCAATCCTTGTGCCAAACCATGCTGCCCGCGCGACAGCTTCAACTCGCCGTTGAGGAATACGACTAACGAGATCACGCCATCAGGCGGAAGCTTGGCGACGACCACGAAGTGGACACATCGCACACTTGCTGTGGGCCTTGATCGTAACCCGAAGCGTGAGCGAGGTCGGCGCCGATTCCCGCCTCAATTCCTCGCTTACGCTTCGGGTTAGCATGGCGGCTGCTAGCGTTTTTCGCAAAGTTACGATCAAGGCCCTTGCTGTGCGCGGACGAGAAGCCTAACCGTCGTAGATCGCCTGGCCGTCTGCCCAGATCATTCACCCGATGCAGCACGTTCGCTAGAGGATACTGGCTCGAAGACGTCGGATAGCCGTGGAAACGCCCGCCGGGTCGGCAAACACCGACGTGCCCGCCACCAACACGTTGGCACCGGCGGCCACGGCGAGCGGTGCCGTTTCAACATCAATACCGCCGTCTACTTCGAGTTCACACAACGGCTGAAGTTCGTCAATCATCTGGCGGACGCGGCGAATCTTGGCCAGCGTCGTGTTCAAAAACGGCTGATGTCCGAATCCCGGATTGACGGTCATCACGAGCACCTGGTCGAGGTCTGGCAGGATCTCTTCCAACACGTTGGCCGGAGTCGCCGGGTTGATGACGACACCTGCTCGTTTGCCGAGCGATTTGATGTGCTGGACGGTGCGGTGCAAATTGCAGTTGCCCTCCCAATGCACCAACAGCGTATCGGAACCGGCCTCGGCAAACGCGTCCAAAAACAAAGCCGGGTCCGTGATCATCAGGTGCGTTTCCAGCGGTAGTTTCGTCACCGGTCGCAAGGAACGGACAACGGGCACGCCGAGCGAGATATTGGGCACGAAGTGACCGTCCATGACATCGGCGTGAATGCGATCCGCGCCGGCTTGCTCCGCCTCGGCCACTTGCTCGCCCAACCGCGCAAAGTCCGCAGCCAGAATCGAAGCCGCCAGTTTCACCTGCGCTGACATGGTTGTTTGCCTCGGGGTTCGGGGCTCGCGATTGTGTGTCGTGTCCGCAAGCTCTCGCGGTACACTTACTGCGCCGTAATCTTGCTGCTCGGTGCCGGCAGTCTCACAGCGGAAGCATTCATTGTGCCGCTTTGATACGCGGTGCTCGTTTGATGAAAGCGGGAGGATTGCGGCAGCAGATCGGGGATTATGCGTGACATCATTGGGGCGGAACCCTCATAGTCACGCCAACTGTGCGACTTTCCGACGATTCGGCTGACGTTGATCTGTTGGACCTTTTGTCGATCCGCCGTTTCCAGCCCGGACGTTGGCAGGCCGACATAGCCCAGCGCTTGCGGACCTCGGCACCCATACATTCGCGGATACCAGTGCAAGACGGGATCGCAAGGATTGATCGTGATCATCAACCGTTCAACTTGCGTTAGCGCCCTGCCGAAACAATGGCCGGGTAGCAGCGAATCAGCATTCAATGCCGCCGCCAACAATACGACTTGCATCGGAGAGCGATCGAGATGAACCCGCGGGAAAGGCCGACGCCCTTCGATCGTTCCACCGCCGAGTAAATGCAACGCGGCCGATATCAAACGCGGACCGTAACTGTGTCCGAACAGACTGATCGGAACCTGCGGATCGATTCGATCCAAAAGCCACGCCAGATAGAAGGCATGCATTTCACTACGCCAGGCCTTAATCTGCGCATCCGGACGCGGGCGGATTCCAATCCGGTCGCTGGGCCAAGAAATCACGACGAGGCGGAAGCGGCTGCCTGGCGATGCCTCTCGCATCCGGCTCCAAACCTCCAGCGCCCGCGAAAAGGCTTCACTTGCCGTCATACGGTTTTCATGGACGTAGATGCACACCGGCAACGGGGTCGCTGAACCATCGCTGTTCATGGCGTGAAAGAAGTCGTCCCCGCCTGCTGGTTGCCAGCCCACATGACCTTGGTAGCTCCAATATCGAATTCGACTGGTTTGACGAATCGACGGATCGGCACTTGATGCCTGACGTGTGCTCACGAGCCAGATTTGATCGCCGGTGTCGGCGACCTGTTGTGCAAGAGAAGAATGGGTGAACAAGCAGCATATGGCCACGATGACCGATGTCGTCCAACATTCTCGGCAGCTTAGGATGATTGAACGTAGCGGCAGTGCAGATCCTAGGTTTGAGTCCGTCATCGTGATGTGCCCTTGAGTTTCCGGTAGCGGCGAATGAGGCAATTGGTCGACGAATCATGTTTGACTTCGGACTCAGGCATGTCCTCTAGTTCGGGAATGATCCGCTGGGCCAGTACCTTGCCCAGCTCGACACCCCACTGGTCGAATGAATCGATGTTCCAGATCGCACCCTGGGTGAAGACCGAATGCTCGTACAGCGCGACCAACTTGCCGAGCATCTCCGGCGTGAGCCGCTCGGCGAGGATCGTGTTGGACGGGCGGTTTCCCTCGAAGACCCGATGCGGTGCGAGCCAATCCGGCGTCCCTTCGCCGCGGACCTGGTCGAGTGTTTTGCCGAAGGCCAGCGCCTCGCTTTGCGCGAAGACGTTCGCCAGCAGCATGTCGTGATGCCGGCCGAGCGGATTCAGCGACTGGCCGAAAGCGATGAAGTCGCACGGGATCAGCCGCGTGCCTTGATGAATCAACTGGTAAAAGGAATGCTGACCGTTGGTTCCCGGCTCGCCCCAGTAAATCGGGCCGGTATCGCAGCCGACGCGCGTGCCGTCCAGCGTCACGTGCTTGCCATTGCTCTCCATCGTCAATTGCTGCAAGTAAGCCGGGAATCGCTTCAGGTACTGTTCGTAGGGCAGGACGGCAACCGTTTGTGTGGCGAAGAAATCGGCGTACCAGATCCCCAGCAGGCCCAGGAGCACCGGCAAGTTCCGCTCGAACGGTGCCGTCCGGAAGTGCTCGTCCATCTGATGAAACCCGTCCAGCATGGCGTAGAAATGGTCCGACCCGATGGCCAGCATCGTCGAGAGCCCGATGGCCGAGGTCATAGAGTATCGCCCGCCGACCCAATCCCAGAACTCGAACATGTTGCTCGTGTCGATACCGAACTCGGCAACCTTCGCAGCGTTTGTCGAAACGGCGACGAAGTGTCGGGCCACGGCCACGGCATCGCCGCCCAGCCCGTTAAGCAACCAGTCGCGGGCACTGTGGGCGTTAGTCATCGTTTCCAGCGTCGTAAATGTTTTCGAAGCCACGACGAACAGCGTCTCCGCCGGATCGAGGTCGCGGGTCGCTTCCGCCAGATCGGTATCATCGACATTCGAAACGAACCGAAACGTCAGCGCTCGGTCGCTGTAGAACTTGAGTGCTTCGTATGCCATCACTGGCCCGAGGTCCGAGCCGCCAATGCCGATGTTGATCACGTTGCGGATGCGTCGACCGGTGTGCCCTTTCCAATCGCCGCTGCGTACCCGAGTAGAGAAGTCCGTCATTTTGTCGAGCACGGCGTGGACATGGGGCACGACGTTTTCGCCGTCCACGAGGATGCTCGCTTCTTTCGGTGCGCGTAGCGCCACGTGCAGCACGGCCCGGTCTTCGGTGAGATTGATTTTGTCGCCCCGGAACATGGCGTCGATCCGTGCTCGCAAACCGGTTTCCTCCGCTAGGTTTACAAGCAGCTTGAGCGTTTCGTGAGTGACCCGATTCTTCGAGTAATCGAGATAAAGACTGCAAGCCTCGGCCGCCATCCGTTCGCCGCGCGTGGGATCGTCGGCAAAGAGCTGCCGGAGATGCAGATCGCGGATCTTTTCGTAGTGGGCTTCGAGACTCTTCCACGCCGCGCGTTCAGTAAGTGATAGTGCAGTTGTCGTCATGTTCGCATTCGTTTCCGTGTGGGGTTGGAATATCCTATATCGCCGGGGCAGTTGTGGGCGGTCGGTGATCGATTGCAGCTGGTCGTCAATTCGTACAGCCGTTGGAAGGCTGGCCCGGACAGCAGCTCTTCCGTCGCGCGCCAACACCAATTGCCTTCGGCAAGACCGGGCACGTTCATCCTGGCGCCGGTGCCCAGGTTGAGCAGATCTTGCAGCGGAGCCAGCGCGAGCGTCGCCACCGACGACCACGCCAGTTGTAACAACGTTGCCGCCGCTTCTTCACGGTCGAGTGTGGGTCGCTGCAGGCAACGACACACGATTTGCCGCTGGTCTGCCGACAACCCTTCATACCAACCGCGCGTAGTGTTGTTGTCGTGTGTCCCGGTGTATGCCACTGTATTCGGAACATAGTTGTGCGGCAGGTGTGGGTTAGTAGGTTTGCCGTCAAAGGCGAACTGAAGTACTCGTGTTCCGGGCAGATGAAACCGGTCGCGAAGCGTATGCACATCGGGCGTGATGAGCCCCAGATCTTCAGCGATAAATGGCAGGGCACCGAGTTCCTGCTGAACGACCGTAAAAAAGTCAGCGTCTGGGCCGGGCACCCATTGGCCCGATTGAGCTGTTGGCGATCCGGCCGGGATATGCCAGGCGGCGGCGAACCCTCGAAAATGATCCAGACGAATCAGATCAACGTGGGTTAGCAAAGTACGCACGCGGTCGATGCACCACCGGTAGCCGGTCTGGCGAAGCTTCTGCCAGTCATAGACGGGATTGCCCCAGAGTTGCCCGTTGGCGCTGAAGTAATCGGGCGGGACACCGGCGACAACTCGCGGCTGATGTTGTGCGTCGATCAGGAACAGTTCCGGATTGGCCCACACGTCGCTCGAGTCGGGAGAAACGAAGAAGGGCAAGTCGCCGATCAAGCCCACGCCCTTGGCATGAGCATATTCCTTCAGTCGTTTGCTTTGACGAAATACCAGGAACTGTGCCAGGCAAAACTGATCAATTTGGCTTGCTAGTTCTCGTCGAGCCTGCGATAAGGCATCCGCGTCGCGACGCACCAATTCGCTCGGCCACTGAAGATAAGACTCGCTACGGTGTTTGGCTTTTAGCGCCTCGAACAAAGCGTAATCTTCCAGCCAGTGCGCTTGGTCAGAACAGAAGTGTTGAAAGGCCGACATCAGCTCTTGTCGGACCACGGCGTTGAAGTTGGTCCAGGCCGTGTCGAGTAACCGGTCTTTGAATTCTTTGACGGCTTCGAAATCGACACAGCTTTCCGAGAACGAGCAGCCTGCGACGTCACTGGCCCGCAATAGTCCGTCGGCAATCAATTCGTCCGGGCTGATCAGCAGCCAGTTGCCCGCGAACGAGGACGTGGAGGAATAAGGCGAGTTGCCAAGTCCCGTCGGCCCCAGCGGCAGAAATTGCCACCAGGTTTGGCCTGCCGACGCGAGACGATCAATCCAACGCAGCGCCTCCGGCCCCATGTCGCCAATGCCGTAGGGCGAAGGGAGCGAAGTGATGTGCAATAGCACGCCCGAGGCGCGGGAGCCTGGCTCGAATACGGGCCGACTGGTCAGCTCGCCGTTATCGCTCATGGCGTCCCTTCCAGTCCTAGCCAACAAGCAGCGAGCACGTGCAGAAAATGACTGTACGAAAAGACCAGTACCTGACCATCGATGGCACGGATCCGGGCGATTACTCGATTCACACGGGCAGCCACATCCGTTACCGATTCGCCGTCCGGACAACCATCGCGAAAGATTTCCCAGCCGGAACGTTGCTCATGAATCTGGTCAGACATTTTTTCTTCGTAATCGCCGTAGTTCCATTCGAGGAGGTCGTCATCGGCCTTGATCGTAACCCGAAGCGTGAGCGAGGTCGGAGCTGATTCCCGCCTCAATTCCTCGCTTAGGCTTCGGGTTACCATGGCGGCTGCTAGCGTTTTCGCAAAGTTACGATCAAGGCCTCGTCATCCACGCTGACCACCGCACCGAAACTCGTCAACTCACACGTGCGTGTGGCCCGTCGGAGCAGGCTGGTGCAGACCGATACCAATGCCGCGATTCCCACCGCCGTAATAGCCGTAGCCCCCACGACGGCCACGTGGCACGACCAACGTCATACCGTCTGAGGATCGTGTCGATCGATACGACACTTCTTTATCCGCTGACTTTGCTTTCAGCTCTTGCACCTCACGCTTCAAAGCCTGAATCTCTCTCCGCATTTCATTCAGCATCGCTTCGATCACGTGAGAAGACACTTCGGGAAGCGATTCCGACTGACGAAACCAAGCGACGGGCGCATCGTCGATTTCCCCTAGCGTTGCCGTCAACGGTATTTCGGCGCCGTCGCGGCGAACCGTCAACTTCAATTCCTTGCCCGGTTCTAGGCCCTGCACGGCTTTGACAAACGCGTCCATGGCTTTCACGTCGCTACCATCGACCGTCGCAATCACGTCATCGACGCGCAGTCCCGCCTTTTCTGCGGGGCTTTGTGGATGAACAAAATCAACTTTCATCCCTTCGTCTGTCGGCGAAACCATCACACCTAACCAAGCTCGGTGACTTTCAGGCAACTGCTTCGATTTGGCAGCCAAGCCAATCTTCAGGTCGACGTCCTTGCCATCGCGCCACAGCGTCACATCGATCGTATCGAACTCGTCCAAGGCTCCGATTTTGTCCTTAAGTTCTTTCGGCGTGGAGACGTCTTCATCATTGATGTCCATGACATAGTCGCCTGGGCGGATACCCGCCTTGGCTGCCGGACTGCCCGGCATTACCCCGACGACGTGGACGCCTTTGCCAGGGCTAGAACTGACCAGCACACCCAGTTCGGCCGAATGCTGTCTGGCGTGGACGGAGTCGTTCGGCGCGGGTGAGGCTTTCGCTTGACCTTGAGCGAAAGCGGTTGGTGTCGAAATAGAAAAGCTCATTGGAATGGCCGCGAAGGCGAGAGCAACGGGGACAATTTGCTTGCAAACATAACGCATGGCACGAATCCTTTTAGTGCATAGATGAACGAACGTGATACCAATCAGTGTTCTTGGCTCCGCGATTTCGTATGTGCAGTTGGCGTGCCAATCAAAATCGCCGGCGAACAGCTCCGCGATAGAGCGCCGTAGGCAAGCAAGGGATCACGCTCGACCAGAATCTGGACGCGCCGCATCAAAAGTTACTCAACGAACTTTCCAAATTGAAAATAGCCACCCAGAGCCTGCATCTGGCATCATTAAAGCGAGGAGCACAGACATCGACTTTGTGCAAAAAGTATTGGAAGAGTCGTTCCCCGCGAGCGACCCGCCGGCCTGGACATCGGACCGGGAAAGCTAGTCGCTGAAGTCGCCGAGACTTCGGAAACACAGCGGCAAACCGTCGCATGTCGTATCGTTTCTCGATTCACGTTTATGATCGCGCTGCAATTCCAAAGGCATCGTTTCACACACCGGCAACCGAAGCCTTGGCGACTTCGGCTACGTCCCGTCATGGCGGCGTGAAACTCTTCTGGTTTGGGCGAGACGGCCGATTCAACTGCGTGAGCCGACAGGCTGGAAGCCGATCCCACGACGCACCTCGGTCGCTGCGTAGAGTCATTCCGGCGTTTCACGGTTGCTCGACAAGAAGGGTCGATCTGCCGCGCGCTGATTATTGCTACAGTCTCTTTCCTCGACTTGGCGGCTACATAGAATCACGTAGAGGTTGTGAAAAAATCGTGGAATAGGCTTCCAGCCTGTCATTTTTCCCGTATTTCTGACAGGCTGGAAGCCTATCCCACCCAATAAAATCACAGCCACGTAGGACATTCCTACTTTCAATAACTTTGTCGAAGAGATCGAGCGATGATGAAAAGACTTACCAAAATGAAAACGTGGATTCTGTTCGCGGCGATATTCGCCATGATTGCCGGGCCGGGGATCGCACGCTGGGCTTCCAGCCATGGAACGGAAGCGAGCGCCGTGTCGCCAACTGGCCCGCACCACGACCAACCGGCCGACAGTGCGACGACTGCCCTCAACAAAGACAAAGACGTGGACCGTAGGCAACTCAGCTATGCGTTGGGCGTCACCATCGGGCACAACCTTCAAGAAGATAAGATTCCCGTTGATGCGGATGCATTTGTCACCGGCCTAAAGGCAGTGCTGGATGCCAAGCCTCTGAAGTACACGGACCAAGAGATGGCCGACACCTTGTCGCGTTTTGAGCAGCAACGAATGGAACAACACTTCGCCCGTTGATCTTCTTGGCTTCCGCGACAGCGAACGTCTTGGCCGCAAGATTATCCACGCTGCCCGAGAGAGTGACCAACCCATGTTCGGTGGTGACGGTGACTTCATAGGCTTTCACGCGCGGGTCGTCGCGCAAGGCATCCTTAACAAAGTCACTAATGTCGACATCCGGCACGGCTGCATCCACGGCGCGAGGCGACATGAGTAACGCCGAATTCAACGCCAACGCAACGCCTATCGCGTAGCTCCAACGAGTTTTCATGACCACGTTCTCCCTGATGGGTTGAAAGTGCGACACGCTACTGGTCGCGCGATGCGGATGCGGACTGATAGAAGCTCGCTAAATCCTGCCTCAGCTTGTCGAGGCTGCTCTCGTTGATGTACATCATGTGGCCCGCTTCGTAGCGGTGTTGTGTCACATGTTCGATCAGCGTAGGGGCGAGTTGCAGGTGGTGGACCGAATACTCGGTGGCCAACAATGGCGTGGCCAGATCGTAATAGCCGCTTGCCACAAACAGACGCAGGTGCGGATTGACGGTCATCGCCCGCCGCAGAGACTCTGAAGGATCGACGTAACGGTTTTCGAACCGGTCGAAATCCCAAGGATGAACGTCGCCGGTTAAGACTTCGTAAGGACGGTCCTCGTCAAAGGCCAACTCGCGGCGAAGGTAGTCATTGATCGCGGCAGTAAAGGCACCAAACAGCTCGGCTCCACTCGGATCGTATTCCGCAGTCTCGCCGACCGCATCCCGGTCGCTGCCGCTAAAGCGGCTGTCGAAGCGACCCACCGTCCGCCGCTCGTCCCGCAACAATTCCTTGGTAAACCGCATCGCCTCGACGCGCAGGTTAGACCGCTGCACATATTCGACGCTCAGCCCGCAAAAACGAGCGAGTTGTTTCGCGATTTGGTCTCGCTCCGCAGCCGGCAACCGGTCTCCCTGCATCAACGCCAACGTGTACGGCCCTTGGGCGAACTCGGACGCCGCGGCGACGGCCTTCTCCAGATCTTTCTGCAGATCGGCATCTAGCCGTTTGTGATACCACGCGCTGGCCGTATAGGTGGGCAGAAACAGGGCGTAGGGCAGATCATTGCCTTCGTCGAAGCTGATGGTTTGAAAGTTCAAGGCGGGCGAAACGAGCAGCACGCCGTTCAGGTACATGCGATGATGATCTTGCAGATACCCGGCCAGTCCCGCCGCCCGGGTCGCACCGTAGCTTTCGCCGATCAGGAACTTGGGCGAAAGCCAGCGGTTGTTCTTGGTGACGTACAGCCGGATGAAGTCGCCCACCGAGTGGATGTCCGCTTCGTAGCCGTGAAACTGCTTGGCGTCCTTCGCTGTTGCTGCGCGGCTGAAGCCCGTACTGACCGGATCGATCATCACCAGGTCGGTGACGTCCAGCAGCGAGTACGGATTGTCTTCCACATGATAGGGCGGGCCGGACGCGCGGCCGTCCGTAGCGAGTTTGACTCGCTGCGGCCCGAGCAGTCCCAGATGCAGCCAGACGCTTGAGGAACCAGGGCCGCCGTTGAATGCGAAGGTAAGCGGACGGCGGCTGGAATCGGCGATCTTGTTCTGCGTGTAAGCCACATAAAACATCTCCGCGGTCGGTTGCCCCGCGTCGTCTTTCAGCAATAAGGTGCCGGCCGTGGCGGTATACGCGATCGCATGTCCGGCAATCGTGACATCATGCTCCGTGACGACAGTACGTTCGGTCAGTTTGTTGGCTGCCGCGGCAGAAGCTTCGTTGTCCGCCGCTTGCAGAGGAGAAATGTAGAGCGCGAACAGCACGAAAAAGCTGACGAACCATTCGCTTCGCACCGCCGCACCGACCGAGGAATGACGACCGGATAGGAACGTGCCCGAAGTCGCCAGACTTGGGTTCTCTTTGCCGCTCAAAACCAAATTCGGGCGACTTCGGCGACGACCGTAATTGCTCGCCTGATCTGTCGGATGTTCCATCTCGCGTACTCTTGGCTTGGACTTCCGGTGACGACTCGCACGGCACGAACCGAATCTCACGATATTATTCTTTCTTCTCGGCAGCAGGCTTCGTATCCTCGACCTTCTTGGCAGGTTCAATCGTCTTGCCGAGCTTCACGATTTCTTCGCCCACCCAATTGATGCCTTTACCGGCCTCGTCCACGACAGCGCCGCTGCCCTCAATAAGCTTGCCCGCCACGGTGCGGACGCCGTTGGCGGTCGCCACCGTTCCACTCTCCAATTCGTGTCCGGTCCACTTGGCGGCGTTTTCGAGATGAGTCACGGCTGAATTCAAATAATGTCCCGCTGTAGTGCCGTGCTTTTCGCTCAAAGCGGTATTGGCTTTCGCCTGATGATGGGTGGCCAAGGCGTGCTCGGCCCGGGCGAAGGCGGATTCCAAAGTCTTCGCGGATTTCACCGTCCCCGCTGCGACGTCGTGTGCAAGACGATCCAGTTCCTCGGCGGAAGCGGCGAGGGCTGATTTGGTTTCGCCGACGGCATTTTGCGATTCTACGTGCAAGTAGCTGGCAGTCTTCTGTAGTTCGTTAGCAGCCGCCTTGTACTCCTTCTTAAGGAAACTCGCATGAGCCCGTTGCATGTGGTGCGACGGTTCATCGTTGAACCGCATCCAGACGTCCTCTTCAATGACCACCAAACCGGGGCGCGATTGCGGCTCAGCCTTCTTCTCTGTGGGGTTGGCTGCTTTGTCGGCGGCGACGGCCAATGTGGTCATGCCCAACGCCACCACCGTGGCAAGCAGCAAGCGAGTGTGCAACATAGAATCTCTCCTCGAAACGGGACTAAGTAAAGACGCGAGTTACGCGGCGGCTTGATGATGATCAAGCGCCGTCGAGTCGGTTTGATCCAGAATGCCTTTGGCGGTGGCCACATTGTCTGGCGTGCCATGTGCAATCAAGAGAAACTTGCCTGCCTTGAGCGCTGTTTCGTATTTCACGATGCTGTCTTTGGGGATACCGATGCCATACAGGCCCGCGCCTAAGGCACTTAAACCGCCGACGATCGCGGCGTTTTCCAATCCTCCCAAGATCGCTGCCGTTAGCGGTCCCGCGACGACCAACGGTCCCACGCCCGGCACCCAAAAGAATGCCGCACCGAACAAGATGCCCCAGATACCGCCCCAGAATGCACCAAGCTTTCCCCAATACTTCATCCGGTCACCGGAGTTGTAATAGCCCACGACGTGTTCATCCGAGTGATAGTCGCGACCGACGATCGAGAGCTGCTTCATATCGAAGCCGGCCTTTTGAAGCTTCTTGACCGCGTCTTCCGCCTGAGTGTGAGTCTCGTAGGTGGCGACGACCGCGTTTTGTTGTTCCGTGACTGTTGACATTTCTGATGTCTCCTTTGAGTAAATGAGCTTTCGTTGAACTCCCAATGCAAGCTTCGTGCCAAACATTCCCTGCCGCCGGCGTCGTGACGACTTCACCGCGAAGTAAGACACGCTCGCAAACCATCTGGCAGAGTCGGTCGCGATTACTTTGAGCCGTGGGCGTTAGTCCGCTCGTCTCAAGCGTGAACGGTTCGCGAGCGCGGGGCGCCAATGCTAGTGTCATTGCGCCAACGCCACTGGCGAGTTGACAGACGCTCCTCGCGGGATCATCGCCCAGGTTCTCAGCAGCGCGCACGGTCTCTGTTCGCGCCACTCGTCTGCGCGGATCAGTCGCTTACGATAGCTGTGAGTTCGGCACGCCAATTGCGAATCAGTGTTGGGAAGCCCGTCACTGTGGCGTTAGTTCCGTCGTTAGGGGCGGTCGCCGAACAAGGAGAGATCAAGATGTTTCACAAATCAGAACTAGGCCATTTTGGCGAACGGTTCCCTCATGATTTGACCGGCTATGTGCCCACCGCAGGTGATTGCTGGCGGCAAATGCGATTCGACCACGCCGACATGGATCCTGACGAAGCGGGAATCTCCGCAGAGGAAAGGACGCATCGCGTCCAGCATTTGGACGTCGTGTGGTGGCCCAGAGTCCTGCAACAGGTACATGGCGAGCGGCAGCGACTGGAGGCAGAGCATGGCGAATCGTTTATCGAACATTGGGAGCGCGTCGTTAATCACGCGACCGACGTGCCCCACGGCTTTGAAGTTGAGTAAGGCGAGTGCTGAGTTCTGGAGGAAAGGCGATCAATGAATAATCCCTCGAACGGCGCGAAATCAGAGATGTCGCGAGAGGGTTCGTGCAGTATCGAGTGACGGTCGCTCACGACAAGGGATCGTGGGTCGGTCAGGCCGAAACGCTTGTTGGCCAGTGTGCTGCTGCTGACTTCGGGCGGTCGAAACTGGCGGCCTTGGCGGGTGTCGCGCAGCGATAAACTTCAAACGCCATGCCGACGGCACCAAGAAGATCGCGATGAGCCCGGTCTCCAACAGCAGGATATCCCATTGTCAACTGGCGGATTAATTGTTGGGCAGGGTGTCGATGAACACATCGACCAATTGCCCGACCAACACCTTTTTCTCTTGGACCAAGCGGCTGTTGGCATCGAAGGCATAGATCACTTGCACCACGCGGGTATCGACCCGCTCGGTGTTGGCTCCGGTCAGGGAAGCCTTGGGCACGACGTAGGGTTCCAGGCGGACGAAGGTCAGACCGACTTCCTCTTGTCCCGCGTCGCCGCGGATCTTCGCCACCGCAGGAACATCCAGCCTCAACCGCGGAAGATCCTCTTCGTCCACGTTAACGCGGATGTGCAGCGGGTGAAGATTGCCCATCAAGATCAGCGACTGCCCGCCAAACGTCGAGACATATTCTCCCGCCCGAACGTTAATCTGCAGGATTGTGCCATCGGATGGTGCGCGGACTTCTAACAGATCGATCGTCGTTCGAGCCTGCTCCACCTGAGCCCGCGCTTGTTCGATCGCGGCGGCGGCGATCGCCTTGTCCGGCTCCCAAGCGCCGGCCTTGAGCAGCGCGAGATTCGCCTTCGCCACGTCGAGTTGCGAGCGGGCCGTCTGGAACGCTTGCTGGTCGGCGACATAGTCCTGTGGCGAGATCGCACCGGGCGTGTCGAGCAGTTTTGTGGCACGCGCGAGGCGGTCCTCCATCTGCTTTAGCGTGGCGTCGGCCGTGGCGACTTGGGCTTCGCTAACTGGCACTTCCTCGGGCCGCGGCTGGAGTTGCAGCTTACGCAGCTGTTCTTCCGCTGCGGACAACGCGGCTTGTTGAAGTTTCAAGTTGGCTGACGCCTGACGCTTGTCCAATTCGAACAGAATATCGCCGGCCTTTACGGTTTGGCCGACCGTTACTGCGACCTTCGCGATGGCACCGGCAACCTGCGAGCCAATATTGATGTTGCCGGTGCCGCTGGCTTCGGTCGACGCCTCGACGATACCGGCACCGGCGACGACATGGCCGAAGGGCGACACGGGTGGCGACTTGGGCGGTGGCGTTTTGGGCTCGGGCTGCTGAACGGACATCGCATGGACGATGGCAAAGATCAACATGCCCGCCGCTGCCAGGGGAAGAACGACTCTGCGAATCATGACTGGTCCCTTTCGCTGGCGTCAGTGTTCGGTTCTAAACTGCTTTGTTCGGCCTTGCCATTCGAGGCGACGCGGCCGTCTTCCAGCGTGACAATCCTGTCCGCGAAATCCAACACGCGCGAATCGTGAGTTACCACGACCGCCACGCGATCCGAACGCAATGCCATCTCGCGGATAATCTCCATGATCGTTTGGCCCGCCTTGGCGTCGATGGCCGAAGTCGGTTCGTCCGCGACCAGCATTCGCGGTTGATGGACCAACGCGCGGGCGATGGCCACGCGTTGTCGCTGCCCCCCCGACAGTTGTGCGGGATACGACTTCGTCCGTTCGCCAAGTCCCACTGAATTCAGTACGCCAATGGCTTGCCTCACCGCCGCCGCCTTCGCGGAGCCGTTTATCACCAACGGCACGGCAACATTTTCCGCTGCGGTCAGCGCGGGCAGCAAGTTCAGCTGCTGAAACACGAAGCCTACGTTTTTCGCGCGGAAGGCGGTCTTCTGGCGTTTCGACAACAAATTCAGATCGGTGCCCAACACGGACAGGTCGCCGCCAGTCGGGTCCAACGTGCCCGCGAGGATTGAAATCAAAGTCGTCTTGCCGCACCCGCTGGGACCGACCAGCAGCGTCAACTCGCCTGGCGCGATGTCGAGATCGACGCCTCGCAGTGCCTGCACGCGCGCGTTCCCTTCGCCGTAGTCCTTGGTCAGGTTTCGGCAGCTGACGCCAATCGCCGTTTGAACCGTGGAGGTC
>CAUJKL010000256.1 GCA_963204995.1 Planctomycetota bacterium
GGCTCGGATGGCTGGCCGCGATTTTCGGAGTAAAACGGTGCGAGTAAATCGTGAAACGCATCCCAGTCGATCAATTCCAACGCCTTGCGTAGATGGTGATCGCTGGGAACATAGGTCTCGAAGACCTTCTGATCAAACACCGTCGGTCGGTAAGGCATCCGCGGCCCAAGCTGATAAGGCACCTCCGCGAATGGTATTCAAAGCGAACTCGCCAATTATACGCAATCCTGCCCCCCGATCCTCGCCTCCCACGTTACCGCAGGAGCGACTTACCCAGACCAGGGCATTCGCTTTGCGAAAGCATCGCAAACTAGCAGCTTACCCCACATCCGTGTTCGCTATTAAATCAGCGGTCTCTTCTAGTAAGATGTTAAAGGCTATGACGCTATACGGTCGGCGGGCCTGAGCGATCAGCCATCGGCTTTTTGATCGAATAGAATTCTCGGAAGCGTAGAATCGGACTTGAAGACTATGAAATATCAATACTCCATATTCTCCTTCGCCGTGCTGTTCCTCCTTCACCCCTTCGCCTTGTCACCCGCTCACTCTTCTGCCGCCGACGTGCCCAACGTCCTGATCATCATGGCAGACGACTGCACCTTCAACGACTTACCGTTGTACGGTGGCCAGAATGCTCGCACGCCGAATATCGATCGGCTGGCCAGCCAAGGGCTGACATTCAATCGTGCTTATCTCAGCTCTGCGATGTGTCAGCCGTGTCGTGCAGAACTCTTCACCGGCCAGCATCCCATGCGAAATGGTTGCGCCTGGAATCATTCGGCTAGTCGTCCGACAACGCTCAGCATGCCACAACGACTCGGCCAACACGGATACCGCGTTGGCATCGCCGGTAAGGTACACGTGAAGCCAGACTCGGCTTTTCCGTTTGAACCCGTCGGCGGCTTCGATCCGAGTTGCGTTCGTAACCCGACACGTCCGCATGACGTTGCCGGTGTGCAAGCCTTCATGTCCGCCGACAAACCGTTCTGCCTGGTGATTGCCTTGGTCGAACCGCATGTGCCGTGGGTGATGGGCGATCCGTCACAATACCCTCCCGCGAAGATCAAGCTGCCGCCGAACATTGCCGATACACCGCGAACGCGCGCCGACTTCGCGCGTTATCTGGCCGAGATCACTTATATGGACGGCCAAGTCGGTGAGATCCTTGAACTTTTGGAAACGACCGGCAAGTCGAATGACACGCTTGTCCTGTTCACATCCGAGCAAGGAGCCCAGTTCCCGGGTTGCAAGTGGACGAATTGGGACACGGGTCTGCACACGGCGTTGATCGCGCGTTGGCCGGGAAAGATCGCGGCAGACGTCAGGACCGACGCGATGGTGCAATACGCCGATGTCTTGCCGACATTGCTCGACGTTGCTGCTTCGGAATCGGTTGTGGAAGAGTTGGACGGCACGAGCTTCTTGCCGGTTCTGCTCGGCAAGCGAGACTCGCATCGCGACTACGTGTACGGCATGCACAACAACCTGCCGGAAGGGCCTGCGTATCCGATCCGCACGATCACCGATGGTACGTATCGCTACATTCGCAACCTGACGCCTGACGAGATCTACATCGAAAAGCACCTGATGGGAACGCAGAGTGACGGAACATTGAACAATCCGTACTGGGCGACTTGGGTGTGGAGTTCCGAGTCGGACCCGGACACCTACGCGCTCGTCAAACGCTACACGCTGCGTCCACCGGAACAGCTGTATCACACGGCGGAAGATCCCTACGAGATGAAGAACCTCGCCGGGGATGCGGCCAGCGAAGACATTCAATCACGGTTGGCCGACGAGCTCGATCGGTGGATGGCTTCCCAAGGTGATCCTGGTACGCCACAAGACACACTTGAGTCTCTAACAGCTGCGCGACGAGGCCAGCACCGCTTCTTCCCACCGCTTAGTGAATAATCATTCAATGACTGAGCAAGATCATGAACCGACGTGAAGCATTACAGTTGATCGCAGCCAGTACGTCTGTCTCGATGTTACCAGCGACACTCGCTTTCGGCGATGATCGGCCAGCGAAAACGGGCATGGGACTGGTGATTTACTGTTGCCAATTCCGTAGCCAGATGTTGGCCAAGGCGACGCCTGCGGTCGATCTGTCCGAGCCGCTGACGTTCCTGGATCATTGCAAGTCGCTGGGCGCAGGCGGAATGCAAAATCGACTCGGAGTGCTCGAAGCAAGCGAAGCGATCGCCATCCGCAAGCGCGCGGAACAACACTCGTTGTACATCGAAGCGATTGCCGCCGTACCGAAAGACGAAGCGGATGTCGAGCGATTCGAGGCGGAGATCAAGACGGCAGCGGCAGTCGGCGCGAAAGCCGTTCGCACAACGATTATCCCCGGGCGTCGCTACGAGACGTTCGACTCGCTCGCGATGTTCCGCGAGTTTGAAGCACGCGGTCGAGGGTCGCTGGAATTGGCTGTGCCAGTCGTGGAACGCCACCGCATGCCGCTTGCCGTCGAGAACCACAAGGATCATCGCATTGCAGAACGAGTCAAACTGTTCGAGGACATCAGCAGCGAGTTCGTTGGGGCCTGTGTCGATACGGGAAACAGCATTGCCTTGCTCGAAGACCCGGTCGAGACCGTGACGGCGTTGGCACCGTGGGCTCGCTCCGTGCATCTAAAAGATCAGGCCGTCCAGCCATACGCCGACGGATTTCTACTGGCGGACATCCCACTTGGCCAAGGTTTTATCGATTTGAAAGAGGTCGTCGCGATCATCAAATCCAAGAGGCCTCAAGTTCGCTTCAGCCTGGAACTGATCACTCGCGATCCGCTGAAGGTGCCGGTTCTCGAAGACAAGTATTGGGCTACATTTCCGGAGCTACCAGCCAGCGAGCTCGCGAGAATGTTGAAGAAAGTACGCGAGAATGCGGCAGACAACTTAACGACCATCAGCCGAATGAGCCCCGAACAACAACTTGCTCACGAAGATGCCAACGTACGTACGAGCCTTGATTACGCGCGTGATGTCCTGCAACTCTGAATACCAGTGGAGTGCATTATCAACGCTAGGAATCCGGATACCACTGGCTCTGCCAGTGTACTCCCAACTTGCAAGAGTAACGTCAGCACTGGCAGCGCCAGTGGCACACCATCTGCATCGGAAAGCGATATGAAGACGACACCCCATCACTCGCGTCGCACGATGTTGAAGACCGGCGCGGCCTTGTGCCTGGCAACATCGATCGCACCGGCTTCCGTTCTCGGCGCGAACGAACGGCTTCGCGTCGGCGTGATTGGCACCGGAGTCCGCGGCAAGTACTTGATCGCGAACATGCCAGCGGCGGCTCGCGTAGTCTCGCTGTGTGACTGCTCGCTAGAGAACATTGCGAACACGCGCAGCCCCGAACGCGAGTTCAAGGAACCGTTGGCACAATTCGCCGCCACCGAAGCGAAAGGATGTGCGACCTATCAAGACTATCGCCAGATGCTCGATCGCGAGAAGCTGGATGCGGTTGTCATCGCGGCACCGGACCATCACCACGCGCAAGCGATGATCCTCGCTTGCCAAGCCGGGCTGGATGCGTATTGCGAGAAGCCGCTCGCCGTAACGATCGCCGAAGGGCGAGCGATGGTCGACGCGGCGAAGAAATACAATCGAGTCGTCCAAGTTGGCAGCCAACAGCGAACGATGGAAGTTAATCGCGCGGGCTGCGAGTTCATTCGCGACGGTGGACTCGGCAACATCTCGCTCGTCCAGCTGCAAAATTTTCCCGGGCCAATGCGATATGACGGCCGATTTCCGACTGAGGCAATCCCAAAGTCGCTGGATTGGGATCTGTTTTGTGGCCCGACCGAGTTGCGTGCCTACAATGCCAAGTTGTGGGTCAAGGACGCATTCCACTTTGGACATCTGCTCTGGCGTGGCTGGGATCTGTACCGCGACTATTCGGGACACTTGATGACGAACTGGGGCGCGCATAGTATCGATATGGTCCAGTACGCACTCGGCATGGATCAGACGGGACCTGTCGAACTCTGGCCCGAGCTAGAACTGTTGGAGACATTCGAAAAGGAGATCGATGACCGCTGGCACGACAAGACGCCGCCTCTAGGAACCGTGGAGGATAAGCAAGCAGATCGAATGCGATTTTGTCCTGTCTCGATGCGGTACGCAAACGGCACCGCGGTGAGTTTTGATCCAAGCGTCCGGGAGATCATCTTCCACGGCGAGCGCGGCAAGCTCTACATGAGCCGAAACAACTATCGCACGGAACCGGCGGGACTTGCGCCTGCGATCGATCCGCAAGTTCAAGTCCGGTGGAAAGGCGAAGGCCATGTCGCTCGGCCTCATCTGGCGAATTGGATCGATGCAATTCAAACGCGAGGCATTCCGAATGCACCGGTCGAAATCGGACATCGAACGGCGACGATCTGCCACCTGGGGAACATCGTCCGGGAAGTTGGTCGACCGCTACGATGGAACCCGCAGAAAGAGCAATTCGACGGAGACGAATCGGCCAACCGCTTACTCAGCCGCCCACGCCGCAAAGGATTCGAGTTACCCTAACGTACGTCAGTCTTTCCAGCCTGACTTGTCAGCCTAGAAAGGCTAACGTACATGAAGTACATCCCGCTTCGCCAAGAAAGTGCAACTATGC
>CAUJKL010000257.1 GCA_963204995.1 Planctomycetota bacterium
GAGTTATCGCTCGGTTGAACACAACCCGCTCCCGCTGGTCGCTAGAGTCTTGTCGAAATCACAACACTTTCATTGATAACTGACGTAGGGCATAGGAACTCATTTTCTCCCGTTCGTTCAGAGCAGACAACAGGTCGTCACCGCCGATCTCACTCGCCCCTGGATCTCGTTGAAGAACTAAGTCGCCTCGCGTGACATTCCTACCGTACAGCGATCCATAATCAGGACTGTCAAAGGCATATTCCAATCGGAGTCGTATTCAATAGTTCATCGCGTCGCCGTGCGATTTCCGATGAGAGACGAAACGCGTTGTCGATTCAACGGTATTCTGTGAGCCACGTGTCGCGGTTCGGGGGATCGAACAATAAGCGACAAGAATCCCGATCCGCCCCTTCCTCAACGAGTCGCCTACCGACATCGGCGCACCATTCCCGGCGCTCGACCCAATGGTATTTCACGAAACGCAACGCGGCACTGACGCGATCTTCAACCCGCTCGGCCCGCAGGTAGTCGAACAGCGCCTCGATGTCCGGATGCGGCTCCTCCGCTACCTCGGGCGCTTGACGGTATCGGGCCAAGGCTCGCTCAAGGAGTGGAACCGATTGTACGTCTCGCTGCCAGAAAATGAGACTGAAGTACGGCTGGACCGACCATCCATAGGACGAATTAGATCGCCCTTCCAGATACCACTGCATCTGACTCCTCGCCAGTTCCATCGCTCGGCGACCGTCCAGATACGAGAGCCCTCTAATTGCTTCGACATTGACGGAAAGGTCGGGGCTGGCAGCGAGCATCTCCAGCCGCGGCAAGTCGCTCCGGTCGCCCAATTGTCCGAGACTTCGCGACAACCAATCGCGCCCGCTATAGTTTGGATGAGCATCCGTGGGAATGCGGTCGAGCAGCTTGCGAACCAGATCCGCCGCCGCCTCCCGTCGCGTTCCCTTGGCTATCGCATACACCACAACCGCGTAACCTGCAGTGAATACAGGCGAGTCAATATCCGACCCGTCGAGCTTCACTGGTTCGAGTGCGGTGCGACCGAATTGGTCAAATATCTCGTTGTCATCGGTCTTGAAGAGCAGCAGCCGCGCGGCCGCGACACGAGCTCGCTCGTCTGGAGCATCGCGGTGAAAAACGCGAATCGCGGCGATCTGTTCCGGCGTCAACTCAGAGGATTCAAGTGTCTGCAAGGTCGCCGCCATGCGGTACGAATCGGCCAAGTGCGGCAAGACCTCGACGAGATTCTGGATGGCTGCTGCATCGAGTTTCTCGCTCGCCAGGTCAAGGGCTTCAGCAAAGACATCCCAGTCCTCGTCGATCAGAGCCTTCCGCAGCGAGGCGCCCCCATCGTTCGCTGTAGCCAGGCGTAGAGCGCGCGCTAATGACTTCTGGCCGAGTTCCTCCAGCACGTCCGCCGCATCCTTGCAGCGCAGGCTGACCGCTTGCTGGCCCAAAACACGGGCTTCGACAATCGTTCGCTCGACGTCATCCTCATCGAAAGCGTCTCTCTCCACAACCGTGACCTCGGCCGTTTCGTCGGCCCGGACGCCAGCGGCGGCCACCTTGTCCATGTTCTTGACGCGATCCGCCAGTGCGTTCAAACGGCGCATGGCCTCCGCGGCTGATTCGTTCGCAGGGGGAACTTCTTCGAGATGCTGGAACACGATCTTTAGCAACTCATTGCAGAAGTGGGCATGAATGAACCCGCGCACGCCGGAGTCGTGAAGATCGATTGCCGAATTGGCTGTCTGCCGCGCCTCGGTCATTAACCGTAGCGGGCGTTCGGGATCGCACGACTTGATGTCGATGCGGAAGTACAGGGCGTGCGATGCATAGTAAGTTGCCGTTCTCGAAGCGATAGAATACGTCAGTTCGCCCGGCCCAGCCTCGGCACGGCGAACATGCCGTGTCATCGCCCCATACAACAACTCGCGAGTCAATTGGTCGACGCGGTCGAACGGCAGTTCGCCCGTGCGGCGAGCGAACCGGTGCGTCGAGCCGAACTCGGTCGTCGCCTTTCCATCCCTCACGTGAATCTCGATCCGTTGAGCGCGATCCGTGTAGGTTCCATAAACGTGAAGGTCGTAACTGGCTGGCAATCCTGTCGCCCGCTCCGGGATGTCGAGCGTGATATCGCGACGAAAACTCTCGTCCTGCAATTTATCGATCAATCGCCGGAGTTCGGCTCGAGCGGACGCATCGCGCGCGGTCATCGCGTCTGTCGACAGAGGTGTGCGAATCCACTCGATGGCGCTGTCGTCGTCTGCGCAAAGCAAGGGTGACACGGAAGCAAAGGCGACGCCAGTGGCGACAAGCAGTTTGAAAAATGTCAGCATCCGACCGCTCCCGGAAAACAGATTCGGCCTGTGTAGCCTACAGCATGTATACTGGAGTTTATCATGGGTTGACGATTACTCGAAGCCAAACTCAACGCCCCAGGCCCGATTTCTCAGACCAGGGGCATCTTTGGTTGACGACAGCACATGCTTCGGCGCAAACTTGTATGCACGACCAGCCGCCTCGTTGAACGAATCGGCATGTGGCAGCTTGTTCTTGGTGCTTGAAAACAAAGTCTTGTTGGCCATCATGACATCCTCTCGTAGACGATACCGCCCGGCTGTCAAACAACAACAAGTGGTTTGTCGCTACATGAAAATGACCTGACGAAGGTGTTCGCCGACAATTCCGCTACATCGCATTGTCAATCCGCACGATGTCGCGCATCGATTGCTCGGTGTACAAATCGTGATAGTGGCCGCCCTGACGCAAGAGTTCGCTGTGCGTGCCTTGTTCGATGATCTTGCCTTTCTCGATGACCAGAATGCGGTCGGCGGCGCGGATCGTGGATAGCCGATGTGCGATCACGAAGCTGGTTCGTCCGGCAAGGACGCGGGCCAAGCCAGCTTGAATCTGTTGCTCGGTTTCCGTGTCGATGGATGACGTGGCCTCGTCCATGACGAGAAGTCGCGGACGTTTAAGGACGGCTCGCGCAAACGACACCAGCTGTTTCTGGCCAAGACTCAATTGGTTGCCACCTTCGCCGACTGGTGTATCGTAGCCTTGTTTCAATTCGCCGATGAATTCGTGTGCGCCGGCCAAGCGTGCGGCGTCCTCGATTTGCTGCTGAGTCGCGTCGAGATCGCCATAGCGAATGTTCTCGCCGATCGGGCCGCTAAAGAGATGCGGCTGCTGGAGCACGATGCCCAGGTGTGATTGAAACCAGCGGAGACTGCGATCGGTGTAATCGATCCCATCGATGAGGATGCGTCCTTCTGTTGGCTCGTAGAAGCGGCAGAGTAGATTCACGAGCGTCGACTTGCCGCCGCCCGTTGCACCGACCAACGCGATCGTTTGTCCCGGCTCGACCGTCAGATTGAGTCCTTGCACAATCTGCGGGCCGGTGCGATAGCGAAAGCCCACATCCTGAAACTCTATCCGCCCAATCGCGTCGGGATGTCCGTCGTGGCCTTGTTCGGCAAGCCGTTGCGCGACGGCGTCACTGTCTCGGACTTCTGGCGTAGCTTCCACAAGTCCCAACACCCGTTCCGCAGACGCTTGAGCCATCTGTAATTCGGCGAACCAAGCGGAAAGATCTTGGATCGGGGCGAAGAAGAGTTGCGCGTAGTACATGAACATGACAACTTCGCCGATCGAGAGACCGCCAAGCAGTACCTGATGGCCTCCCAATACCAACGCACTCGCGATGGCCACGCTGCTGAGCGTCAAAACAAGCGGCAGATACACGGCCGACAGGATGGCATTGCGAACCGAGTGGCCGAGCATCTCGTCAGCGAGTTTGTCGAAGTCACGAAGGTTTTCCTCTTGGCGGACGAAGACTTTCGAAGTTCGCACACCGACGATTGCTTCGTTGTAGACTCCCGTGATCCGCGAGTTGGTTTTGCGGACGAGCCGCGATGTTCGCAAGATCCTTTTGCGGAAGTAGAGGCTCACCGCAAACAGCACCGGCACCACCGCGAGCACGGCGAGCGCGAGCTTCCAGTTGTAGATCAACATCGCGACGCTGATGCCCGCCATCAGCGTGCTGCCCCAGATCAAGTCCATCACGCCCCACGCCAAAATGTTCGACAGACGATTGCAGTCCGACGTGAGCCGCGCCATCAACCAGCCGACGGGTTTCGTGTCATAGAAACTGAACGACAACTCCTGCAAGCGAGTGAAGGCATCGCGACGGATATCGTGACTGACGTGGGTGCGGATCTTGCCGGCACAAACAATGAAGCCCCAAATGTTTGTACACAGCACAGCGGTCAGGATCGCGAACGACCAACCATAGAAGGCGACATTTGCATCAACTCCCTTGGCCTCGACTTCAGCAATCAACTTGCCCGTCAGAATCGGAAAGCACAAATCGCTGGCCGCCATTCCAAACGCGACAATAGTGAACGCCGCCGCCGTACGTCGGTAGTGCAACGTGTACTGCAGCAGTTTGTGCCACAGCCGCAGATCGACTTTGTCTTCGTGGTCGTCTTCGCTCCAATCTTCGTTTGTCATGCTTCCGTCGCTCCCGAGAGATCGCGTTCGATTTCCTCTTCGAGCGTGCCTTGAATCGACCACAGTCGCCGATAAGGTCCGTCGGTAGCCAGCAGCTCTTCGTGACTCCCTTGCTGAATGAGCCGTCCGTGATCGAGCACGAAGATGCGGTCGGCCAGCCGCGTCGAAGAGAGCCGATGCGCGATCAGGATCGTCGTCTGGTTTCCCCGCCGAGCCGCGAGGGCGCGCAGAATCTGAGCTTCGGTCTTCGTGTCAACCGCACTGAGGCTGTCATCCAACACGAGAAAGGCCGGACGCTTAAGCAA
>CAUJKL010000258.1 GCA_963204995.1 Planctomycetota bacterium
GTGGTCGCACAGTTGCACGTCGAACGGGGGATCTTGCCGAGCAACATCGCGGTTCCGTCGTTTCGTGTCGGCGGAGGGAGGCTATCGGGCCAAGGCTTCTTGCCGGAACAGACTCGACCGTTTTCTGTTGGAGGCGATCCAGCCAAGCCCGACTTTCAAGTTCGTGACCTCGACCTTTACGCCGAGATAAATCCAGATCGACTCGACCGTCGTCGCAGTTTCCTCAACGCGTTCGATCGATTTCATCGCGGTGTCGAGGAATCGACTGAGCAATCCGACGAGTCCACCGATCCAGCATTCGAACAGGCCTATCGACTTGTAACATCACCCGAAGCCAAGCAAGCCTTCGATCTCGCCAGCGAGCCAGAGGCTGTGCGGAAGCAGTACGGCATGCGGACCATCGGACAGAGCTGTTTGCTCGCGCGACGTTTGGTCGAGCGAGGTGTTCCGTTTGTCACCGTGAACAATCCCGGTTGGGACACACATCAAGGCGCCTATACTCGTCTTAAGGAAGGCTACACCGGTGCCAAGGTGCCGGTCGGCTTGGTGCCATCGCTGGACATGGCGTTCTCGGCACTTGTGCAAGATCTCGAACAGCGAGGTTTGCTCGACGAGACTCTGATCGTGGTGATGGGTGAGTTTGGGCGGACACCGAAGCTAAACGTATCCGGCGGTCGCGATCATTGGCCACGCGTCTTCAGCGTCGCGATGGCTGGTGGTGGGGTCGTCGGAGGACAGGTCCTCGGATCGAGCGACTCTGTTGGGGAAGGTCCGAAAGATCGGCCTGTCACCCCAGCGGACTTGGCTTGCACGATTTATAGCTTGCTGGGCATCGATCCGAAGAGATTGCTACATACACCAGATGGCCGTCCGATTCAGGTGAATCGCGATGGGCAACTGATCCGTGAACTCGTTGGTTAAGGAACTCGACAGGATGACGCAATATCCGGAATCCAGTTGCAACAGTTGGAGCCACATGCATCGCCGTACGTTGCTCAAGGCGGCGGGCCTGAGCGGCATGGGCTGGCTGACGCCAGTTGCTGAGGCGCTGTCACGAGCCGGCGAGAAGGATACCAGCGGCAAGCCTCCGCGATCGGTGATCGTTCTTTGGCTCGCTGGTGGGCCGAGTCAATTAGAGACGTTTGATCCGAAGCCCGGCGCAAACATCTCTGCTGGGACAACGGCCATCGACACCGCAGTGCCTGGGATTCAACTCGCCACAGGCTATGAACAGCTCGCCGAGCAGATGCAGCACGTGTCGCTCGTACGAAGCATCACCAGCAAGGAAGGCGATCACGAGCGCGCCACTTACAATACCAAAACCGGCTTCCGACCCGATCCAACACTCGTCCATCCATCGATCGGCGCGATCCTTTGCCATCAGCAAAAGGATAACATCGAAATTCCCCGGCACGTCTCCATTTTGCCGGGGCCCTGGCCAGCTCGCGGCGGTTACCTCGGCGATCAGTTTGATGCGTTTCAAATCAACGATCCGCAGGGGCCGATTCCGGATATCACTCGCCAAGTCCCCGACGAACGATACGATCGCCGCGTTAACGATCTTGCGATCGTCGAGCGGGAGTTCGCTCGAGGCCGATTGCGGGAGTTAGATGCCACGAAGACATTGCAGAGAGGTTCGACGGCGGCTGCATTGAAGATGATGGCTTCTGAACAGCTCAAGGCGTTCGACGTCAAAGAAGCTCCCCAAGGTGTTCGCGCTCCGTTTGGTGACACGGCGTTCGGGCGAGGGTGTTTGGCGGCGGCAAGATTGGTCGAAGTTGGCGTTCGCTGCGTGGAAGTGACATTGAACGGCTGGGACTCGCATGCAAATAACCACGAGATTCATCGCGAACACGCCAAGACGCTGGATCCGGCGTTTGCCGCATTGATTCGTTATTTGAAGGAACACGAGTTGTTCGATCGAACCACGGTGATTTGTGGCGGCGAATTCGGCCGGATGGGGGCGTTTAACGGGAAGCCGGGGCTCAATCTCGCCGGCGGTCGAGATCACTGGCCTCACGGTTTCACGATGGCGTTGGCGGGCGGCGGCATCGCGGGAGGACGCGTGATCGGTGAAACATCACCCGAGCCGGACCTCGAAGCCGAAGACAAAACGAAGTTGCTGAGCGATCCGCACAATATTGCGGATGTTCATGCCACTATCTTGCATTCCCTTGGCATCGAATTCGAGAAAGAGTTGCAAACGCCCATCGGCAGACCGATGATCATTAGCCAAGGCACGGTGATTCAAGATCTGTTGGTGTGATCAGAGGTAGTCAGGGATCTATGGCCGGCGACCCTGCGAGGCCGCAATGCCCTGTAACGATGTTGCTGCCGCGTTCTGAGGGAATATAGCGGTAGTGTGCAACGATCTCTTTTATCGCGACGGTGTTGTAAGCACTTTGAGATAGAACGATGCGACATGTTGGATCGTGTCGATACGGAACCATTGACGAGTCAGCTTGAATCGAATACCCCCGATGGCTCGCTCTGGGTTTGCCGCCGAATACATCGATTCGGGTGTATTGCACAATCGCAGGGTTGCCATTCGAACGTTGTGACGTGCTTCGTCGCCAACTTTTAGGGCCAGCTGATAAGCGGCCAGCAGCCCTTCGGCGCGGGCACCATCGGGATAGGGATGGTCCCCGTAGCGATAATAGAACGAGCCCACATAATCCGGATACAACGCGTCCTCTTCCGTATACATCAGGCGAACCATCTGATCGGCATCACCGAAGACGAAAGTTTTGTACTCGTCCTGTTGGAA
Source organism: Planctomycetota bacterium (assembly GCA_963204995.1). Lineage (GTDB taxonomy): Bacteria > Planctomycetota > Planctomycetia > Pirellulales > Pirellulaceae. Next base: position 2,768 of record CAUJKL010000258.1, read on the forward strand.
TTCCGCGTTCTCCCACAGATCGTTGATCCCCATCATCAGCCACGAATCCGCTGGCAGCGTTTGATAGTGTTCTTTATGCAACTGAGGCCGATCGCGAAGCAAAAACCGCAACGCCTGATGCACTTTGTCGAAGACGAGCCGGCGTTCATCTTCGGACTTACAGACATGCTGGCAGTATTGCGACAGGCCCAGAACGGCTTCGCCCGGGTAATAGAACGAGAAGTATTTCTGGTTATCCTGCCACGCGACGGGCTGGTCCAAGTAGATGTGATAGTACCGGAACTCGCCCTGGTCATTGATCTCGTTGATCAGATGCTTGGCGAGCCGTTCGGCGGAGCCCGCATATCGATCGTCGTCGAACCGATGCTGGTACATCGCCAAAGCACACAATCCGACCCCGCTTCCTCCAAGCTTCGCCTTGCGGTTGTAAAGTGCATAGGCAGCCTTCTGACCGTCCGCTGTTTTGTATTCAACGAGTTGGCGTACGAAGAAGTCGAGGGTTTGCTCAATGACTTGGCGACGCCTGTCACAGCCTGAATCATACGACGGCTCTCTGCCGCCGTCGCTCGGTGAACCGTCGGCAGTACAAGTGTCGTAGAACGGGTCTCCCGGCCCGTTCTGCGACGGACGGGCCAGGAGACCCGTCCTACTGTCTCGCGAGTTCGACAGGCTCGGAGGCCCGTCGAACGGTTTTGCCGGCGGTGCGATTCGCGCCTGCCACAACTGCTCATCCAGCAACAGCGTGATCACTCCACCGCAATGGCGCAGCAAGTTGTAATACGGATCAGTCTCCGGATCGCGACCGGGATGCTCATGATCTCGTCGCGTATCCGTCGCGGTGTCGTAGTAATAGGTGAATCGCCCGTCGTCTTGCACATTGTCCACAATCCACTTGGTGCCCGCCCGTGCGGCCTGTGTCAGGGACGCGCTGTTCACCTCGGGAATCGGCGGCAAGCCGCGATACAGCGGCAGCCAAGATCGAGACGCTGGGTCATCCGCCGCATCGTGGTTTAACCGAGTCGCATCGCGACCGCCTTCTTCTGACTCCGTCACCCCGCTAACAAAACTCAGCGACCGGAATCGATAATAAGTCAGCTGTTCGATATCATCGCCCGGAAACAACCGTTGGATGTGTCGTCTCAATTGCCCCATACCCAAGATGGAATGCACAAACGCATCACCCGGCAAGAAGTACCGCCGCTTGCCGTCTTTAACGATCCGCAAGCCATCCACGCCTAGCTCGAAGCGACTCAATGTTCTTTTGACGGAAACCGCGTCGGTCCAATCTGCGACTTGCACCTGCCATGTCGCGCCCGCTGCCCCGGCGTAACGACCACTCGCGACGTGATGAGATTCCAATGGGATTTCTGCGTTGCCTTGCCGCTGATCGCCGATGTCGTCCGGCAACACAGTATCCGAAAGCGTCGCCAAATCGACCAGTTCCGGCGCGTCCACGATAAACTCGACCTGCATACTACCGCGACTCCAATCTGACAGGTCGAATTCCCCGAATCTAGGATGCAGCCGAACGCGTTCCATCGTTCGACGGACATTGTCTAACGGATTCTTCGATTCAGCTCTGACCACCAACAAGCGTTCTACGCCAGGCTGATACAGTGT
>CAUJKL010000259.1 GCA_963204995.1 Planctomycetota bacterium
GGGGTCAGCGGATTGTCGGCGTCGACCAACCAACGGGCGAAGTCGAGACGTGTTGCTTGGCTCGACACGACCTGAAGTGGATGCAACGCACTTGGCACCATTGGCTCGACGCGATCGCCCAGATCCAAAAAGTTGCCGCGACGATGTATATGCGTTGTTCGTGGTTCGGTCTTTTCCCGCAGGATCATCGCCGTGGGAATGATCGGTTCGCTGGCCCGCAGATCGGCAATTTGTTGAACCAGAGGAAATGCTTCGCGTGACGCGTCGGATTTTTTGTACAACTCGACGATCAACTTCTTTTGTACGTCATCCCGCTCGTCAAGTTTCTTTTCGAGAGCGATCTGAGTTGGGCCGTCCAATGTGCGGAAGAATTTTGGCGTGATCGCCGCCTCCCACTCTAACTGCTTCTTCGTGAATTCTTCTGCCTGGCTCGCGAGCGCCTCTTCCCGTTGCTGAATCTGCTGACGAATCTCGTTTCTACGATCAACCACTCCGCTTTCGACTTGCCACGGCGCGGGAGCATCAACATTCGGCTCGTCACAATTATTGAGAAAGGCAAAGATTTGATAGTACTCGCGTTGACTGATCGGGTCGTACTTGTGTTGGTGACAGCGAGCGCAACCCAGCGTCAAACCGAGATAGGCGACGCCCGTCGTATCCACGCGATCGGCGACCGCATCGATGCGAAACTGCTCCTGGTCGGTACCGCCCTCATCGTTGGTCAAAGTGTTCCGATGAAACCCCGTGGCGATCAATTGATCGAGTGTCGGATCGGGCAACATGTCACCAGCGAACTGCTCGATCGTAAACTGCTCGAATGGCATCCCGGCATTCACGGCAGCAATCACCCACTCGCGATACTTCCACATTTCACGGCCGAAGTCCCGCGTGAAGCCATTGCTATCCGCGTACCGCGCCAGGTCAAGCCAATGCCGTCCCCACCGCTCGCCGTAGGCAGGCGAAGCGAGTAATCGATCGACAAGTCTTTCATACGCATCTGGTCGCGAGTCATGCACGAACGCATCCACTTCCGCGAGTGTTGGTGGGATGCCAAGTAAGTCAAGACTCAAGCGGCGAATCAACGTCGCGCGGTCAGCCTCCAGGGACGGTGTAAGTCCTTCTGCATCGAGCCTCGCGATGACAAAGCAATCGATCGCGTTACTTCTCGACGTGGAAATGTTGCGGTCGGGCAAAGCTGCACGGACCGGCTTCTCGAAAGCCCAATGTTCGGATTCGACTGCCAACCTCATCTCGCCCTCGGGCACTTTCGCACCTGCGGCGATCCAAGCTTCGATCTTGGCAATCTCGTCCCGACAGAGACGTTCGCCTTCGGGTGGCATCACATCGACGTCCTCATCTTTCCCTTTGACGATCCGAATCAACCGGCTTTGCGAGACATCTCCGGCGACAACAATCGGCCCTCCATCACCGCCTCGCAACACTCCGCCGCCAAGATCAAGCCGCAACCCGGATTCTTGCTTCTTCGCGCTGTGGCACTTCACGCAGTGGTTCGTGAGAATCGGCTTTATGTCGCGGAGGTAATCAACTTCGTCCGCGCCGATCGCACGACAAGCGAACAGCAAAACAAACATGAGCGTCAGCTTGGTCGCCAGCCGTTTCATCGAGTTCGCTTTGCACAGGAGGGAGGGCGTGAGACCAGGATTTCTCAACGCTCTAAGATATACGAAGTACGAACCGGACTCAAACAACGCAGTTTTGGCAGCGACCACCCCGCGGCCGTGAGGAATTCGACATGGGATCGTTAATGTGTGGGCGGCACGGCACTAGCCGCCGGTGTTTCGGCGACTTGCGAGCGCTCGAAAGACCGGTGGCTAGCGCCAAAACCGCTCAGGTAAAATGATTCACAACCTCTCCGTGACCGAACGTCTCATCCGTAGTGAATGCCTTCCGCAAGCGACTTGTTTCCGGCCCACGAATCCTAGATATTGAGGGCTCGTCGTTCACAGGGGTTCGTTGATGGCAGACGGCAAGCAATCCAACTACTTCGTCCACACATTACTGCGTGCCCGCGATTGGCAGCATCGCCCGCAGTTTGATGAAGTCTGCAATTGGTGGAAGTCGCGTGGCCGTGGTGTTTGTGCGTTGGTCGGCATGGGCGGTGCCGGCAAAACAGCAATCGCCGAACGATTCCTGAATGTTGGAGTACAGCCTTTAGGCTGCCAAGACCCCGAGAAACAGGCTGAAGCCTGGACTCCAACGCGATCACTCCCATCACCACGCAGCGTCTTCGTCTACTCCTTCTACGACGACGACAAACCGGAGAACTTCTTCCACCACCTGCAAATCTGGTTGGAAGGCACTTCATCGCCCAACAAGCAAAAGTCGCCGACGCAACTGATGTTCGACATCCAGCAACATCAGGGCCTGATCGTTCTGGACGGTCTCGAACGAGTTCAGGAGAGCGGCGCGCGAGGCGGCTTTGGCCGGCTGACCAGTCCCAGCCTCCGCGACCTGCTGAACCACATCGCCAGCGGTTCGGCCCGCGAGCTGAGCGTGCTGGTAACCAGCCGCTTTCCGCTGACCGACCTCCGCGACAGCCAACCTCGCTTCTTCCACACGATCGCTGTCGACCAGATCGACCTGGCGGCCGGAGTCTCCTTGCTGCGAGAGCGCGGCGTCCGCGGCACGAACATGCAACTCGCCCCAATCGTCGAGCATTGCGGTCGGCATGCGTTGACCGTTGACTTGGCCGGCGGCTACATCAAAGAGTACGGCCACGGCGACCCGACCACACCGCTGAACCTGGGTACGGTCGAGGAGTTGCAAGCCGAGGCGGAGCAGGAACCGGACGACGACAAGCGAGACGTCTTGATTCAAAGCAAACGTTTCGCCCGCATCGCCCAACGCTATCGCGAAGCGATGCTCGACAGCGACGAAGCGGCCCTTGCACTGCTAGAGCGAATCTGTCTATTCCGCCTGGGCGTGGATTGCGAAACCCTCGCCACCATCTTCTGCGGACCAGGAGCTTACAAGGTCGCGATTTCGGGAGCCTCGCTATCTTTTCTAGATCTGGGACAGGTTCGGCAGCGGCTCACGCTACTCGAGAAGATCCATTTGGTTAAGTCCAGCACTTTCAACAGATTCTGGCCTAGTTCGTCGAGGCGGACGTACACGGTTCATCCCGTGATCCGCGACGGATTCCTGGAAGGGCTCGGCGAAGAATCTAGAATCGTACTCCATCGAGCCGTGAGTTTATCGTTAGTTGAACTCTTTAATCGCCATCACACAATAATCGGTAACCCAGTCGACCATGTTCCGAATGCCACTCGCGGAGCGTCGGGCTCCCTAGCGATTTATTCAATTACACTTATACATGTACCTAATGACAAGATTATTCCCGCAGATGATTTATATGAAGAGATCATATTTCACAAGGTTCGATCGGGGTACAGTGACAACGCGTTCGATATGTACTTAGCTACACTCGCGAAATATCCGTCCCCTGGCAGGTATGAGCGGAACCTTCGGATATGCGAATCACTGTCCAGTCAGAGTCAGTTGTTAACGGCACACCGTGATTTGCGTCTGTTCACCGAGTATGGCGTCTGCCTCCGTAATCTAGGGCAACTGCGGCGAGCGCTGCATCAATTTGAGATGTGCCAACATCGGGCTACTGATCGTGGGGAGTTCGTTGAAGCGACAATTGCTGCGAGTTTCATGTCGGCCGCTTGGCTAGCGAGTGGTCACATTAAGGAATCGCTTGCCGCAGCGGATAATTCGCTTCGACTAGCAACTGCCGCCACTCACATCGGCGCTCAATGCGACTCTCTTTGTGATCGCGCCACTGCGTCTGAGTTCGCCGGAAACACTGCAGATGCGTATGACGGGTTCTTAGCGGCAGTCAAGTTATGTCGAGAAAACCAGCCAACGCATCCGTTTATTCGGCATCGTGGTATCCGATACGCGCACTTGCTTTTGGGATTTGGACGTGTCGAGGAGGCGCGAAGACGGACTGAGGCAAGAAAGAAAGACTTGGAAACAAACAGTGCCGTTGATCCAAATGAGATGCCATTTTGCCTCCTCGTCCTGACCGAGGCACTTCGAGCGGCAGGAGAGCTGTCATACGCCGATTCGGTTTACAAGTCCGCCCGTGATTGGGCATTAGAGCAAAACGCGATTGAAGTGTTTTGCTTGTGCGAACTTGTCCAAGCCCGCCGCAATCTCACTGGCACTATTTCAACCGAAGAAGCAAGCGAACGCAGCTCATCGAATGCTTCAACGGTCTACTCCGAGCGTCTCCACGCAGCCGACGTATCTCTTGGAAAGGGCCTGAAGATCGCCCGCGACTGCGGCTATGGCCTGTACCACATCGACCTGCTGCTGGAACGGGCTCGGCTGCACCTGCTGCGAGGCGACGCGGGGGCTGCGCTGGACGACATCGAAGTTGCTCTCGACACCGGCATCCCCGCCAACGAGGAAACCGGCCAGGTGGAATTGCTCGCCGCCAACCACGAAGAGTGCGGCTACGCCTGGGCGATTCCCGTCGGCCTCCAACTCCGTGCCGAAGCTCTGTTGCTGCAAGCCGCGCAAGAGCTAGATCGCATAGGGTGGACTGTGCCCACCAATGCCACCCTCGCTCCCACCGACGTCACAGTGGTGGGCAGAGTCCACCCTGCAATTGGTCAACTCATCACCGACGCCAAACAGCTTCTCCACGAAGCACTCGATCGCTGGCATGACCTCCGCGATCCGGAACCGACCGAGGATAACAACTTCGTCCATCCCGAAACCGGCAAAGAGTACAACTACAAGGCGGAAGGGACGTACAAGGTGCTCGTCGATCTTGATGCCGGCATCCTGACGCGATATCCATTAGAGCTATTCAAGGACAAGACTGACCAACCGTCCGTTGAAGAGGAACTACCGATGACGGCAACACCTTCGCCACGAGTATTCATTAGTTACACGCACGACTCCGAGGGGCATGCCAATAACGTGCTTCAATTGGCGAATCGGCTGCGAAATGACGGCATCGAAGCCCATATCGATCAGTATGTCCAGAATCCGTCGGAGGGCTGGCCATTGTGGATGGACAACGAGATTGAGGTTGCGGACTTCGTGCTTGTCGTTTTTACCGAACGCTATGCCGCCAAAGCAAAAGAGGCGAAACGGTCGGGTGGGCGCTTCGAGAGTGTCTTGATTCTTCAAGATCTCTACGAAGGCGGGATGTCGAACAACAAGTTCATTCCCGTAGTCCTCTGCGGGAGCGATACGAGTTTCATTTTGAAGTGGCTGAAGTCGGTTAATCGCTACTTGGTTGATTCGGACCAAGGGTATGAGTCGTTGCGTCGCAGATTGCTTAACGATCCGGCCATCGTGCCGCCACCGGTTGGTACTCCGGTAAAGAAAGGTCCGACAAACCCCTAGCCGACCCGTCGCAACAAGCCGCGCCGAGCGCGGCGGGTCACGTTCCTACGGCGAGCGACCAATACGAGTACGTCGAATCCGCAAAGATGACGTCGCCACGCGATCGGTTCAAGGACGAGACGACGTTGTGGGAAGATGGCTACTCGCCGAGAGCGATGATCGGCTTCTGGATCCTGCTGGTAATTACTCTGATCGTCGTGCTCGTGTGTGACTTGAGCTTCCAGACGGCGGCGTGGCCGTGGCTGCTACCCCTATTCTTGATTCCAGCCGCCATGCTTTCCAGCCGACAGGCCTATTGTTACTACTTCATACGCTATCAGCTAACCGACCAGCGACTGATCACTCGCGCAGGTTGCTTAGTGCAAGTGACTGACCGCGTCGAATTGGCGGATGTCGGTGACGTATTCGTCAAACGGAGCCCCCTTCAGAGTTTCCTGAACTACGGCACAATCGAGATCGAGACAACCGACCGATCGCATCCAGTTCTGGCGCTTCCGGGAGTTCGGAATGCTCGCGAAGTTGCTGATCGGATCCGCGGCGCATTGCAGAAAGCTTCGCGAGCACTCCTCTTGGACGATGTGACCGAGGAATTCGATGAGCCCGTTGTTGTCCACTTGAAGTCAGAGTTAGCCGCGCTCGATCATCGCAAGCCTGCCATCGCTTGGCTCACGTCGATCGTGGCCGAGTGTTGCCTCCGCTTTCCGCAGGCCATTCCACAAACATTCGACGTCGCCATGCTGGGGACCTGCTGCGAGGAGGCCGTCCACCTTGTGAACCAAGGTGACGTAGAAGCGGGTGATGACTGGGCGAGGGCCTGTTCGTTGCAGGCGGTTACGCTCATTCTCGTTGGTCTGGCCCAAACCATTCCGCGTTCGAACAACGCTCTGCTCTTGGTTACGGACGTATGCGAAACACTGCTGTCGGATGACAAGATCCAGCTCCGCATCAATTGGTCACAAAAGGGGAAGGACAAGCTGTACCGCTTATTAGTGGAGAGTGTCGATCTACACGATGAGTCGGTCTACCAGTTCCTCGACGCGCACTGCCAGCGCTGACCGTTCGCATCGTCACTATGCAACTGACTGTCGCTCTGTCGGCAGGGTGTTGACGATCGCGACGAGGTGTTTTGGCAGTACAGATCGAAGTTCGTCGCGATTGTGAACCAGACCGAGCACAAAAAGTCGCTTCGATTCGGTCGGCCGAGACGACACTGCAAGGAATTGATCGAACTGTTCACGCGTGAACCGCTTTGCCCACATCTTGCTAACATCCGGCGCACCTAACACGTCGTTCAAACGCCTCACATCCTGCGCAAGGCGGTCGAAGTTCGCGTTATAGGCATCGAACAACAGATCCATCGGCTCCATGACCAACTCCTTTGTACGGTCGGTAGAACAAGTATTCAGAGAAGGAATTATTTCAGATTCGTGGCGATCTTGTAAACCCAAAGCTAGCAACCAAGGTTCCGCCGCTGCTGTTCGCACGTTTTCATGTGACATGGCGAAGAGTTGTACCACAAATACTGCAACTACTGTCGGCGTCAACGTGAACTCAACTCATGTACTGCGTCTACTAAAGCAATCGCGTTGTCGACGGGCGTTTGTTGCAAGATGCCGTGGCCGAGGTTGAAGATGTGGCCGGGGCGACCGGCTGCTTGGTCGAGAATGTCTTGGGCACGACGGCGAATCTCATCGCGATCCGCTAATAACACGGTCGGGTCGAGATTGCCTTGGGCGGCACGGTCGTGTCCTACGGTGGCCCAAGCTTCGTCAAGTCGGACTCGCCAATCAACGCCCACGACGGCGCTGCCGCCTTCGGCCAACAAGGGTAACAAGGCGGGATTGCCTGCGCCAAAGTTAATGACCGGTACGCCCGGCACGATGCCGGCGATGATCTCACGAACATACGGCAGTGCGTAACGGCGATAGTCATCTGGACCAAGACAGCCTGCCCATGAATCAAACAATTGAACGCATTGAGCCCCGGCCGCAATCTGGGCGTTCAGATACAGCGTTACGGCGCGAACGAAACGCTCCATTAAAGCACGCCAAGCTCCCTCGTCGCGATACATGAGCGTCTTGGTATGTAGATAGTTGCGGCTGGAACCACCTTCGATCGCGTAACTGGCAAGCGTGAAGGGAGCTCCCGCGAAGCCGATCAGCGGTATATCTTCCGGCAAGTCGGCTCGCGTCTGACGTACGGTTTCGGTGACGAAGTGCAACGAGTCGATATTCTCTAACTCCAAGACGCGATCGACGTCGGCTCCATCACGAACCGGATTATGAATCACGGGACCTTCGCCTTGTGCGAACTCGAGGTCGAGTCCCATGGGCTCCAAGATCGGTAGCAAGTCCGAGAAGATGATTGCGGCATCGACGCCCAGTCGCTTGACCGCCGTACACATTACCTCGCTGCATAGCTGCGGATTCTTGCACAGCTCGAGGAAGGTTGTCTTGGCGCGTACTTCGCGATATTCCGCCATGTAACGGCCGGCTTGTCGCATTAACCAGACGGGTGTGACATCGGTCGGTTCAAGACGACAGGCCTTCATGAAAGGGCTGTTGTACCAAGGAGCTTGTTTATCGAGCACGTCGGAACTCGGATCGGAGAAGAGGGTAGAGATACGTAGTTTTCGTTGACGCAATTCGGCGCTGCGTCGAGCCGCCGTGGCGACCAGCGGACCCATCTTGGGATGTTCGGGTTCGATGTCGACTGACAACTCGAGGTCGCGGAGCGCTTCGCTGGTTGTTGGGCCGACGGAAGCCACCACCGTCTCGCGCATTCGACCTCGCACTTGCTCTTCTAAGTCAAGTCGCTCGGCGACCCGCAATAGGTTCGTCGCTTGATTCGCGGAAGTAAACAGAATTACATCCAGTTCACCCGCTGCGAGCGCTCGGACGTTGGTTTCGAGTGGTCCGCAATCTTCCGGTAATTCCCAGGTGTAGACCGGAATGCTCAGCACGTGGGCGCCGCGAGCTTCGAGTCCCGCGACGAGGCTGGGATTTGCCTTGCCATATTCTTGTATCGCTACGGTCTGACTGGCGACGGGAACGTGCTGGTCGATCGTCGTAAGTAACTCGCGCCAGGTGTTTGGTTCGGGCACGCGGTGCGTCGGGGTGAGGCCGTACTCTTTCATCACGACCGCCGGCTTAGGACCGCGGCAAATTGTTGTGATGTCGGCCAGAGCATCAAGAAAACGCTGACGATCGATGTGGCGTTCGACGGCGGCAATCAGATGCTTGAAACCGACAGCGGTTAAGAAAATGACAATGCTGATTTGGCCGGTGATCAGTTGGTGTGCGAAGTCGATCGCGGCTCGGTTCTCGGCTAGCGGAGCTTCGCGCATCGACGGGCTAACGTGCGGCACGCCGCCATGCCGCTCGATCAGCCGAGCCATCTCGCCTGCATTGCGACTTTCGAATGCAGCGACGTGCAATCCATTGAAATCAGGTTGTTCTGGGTTCATCGGGTCCATGCTACTCAAAAGACCCGCAGGCGGCTATGTGTCGACGTGGGCGCACTCGGCGCAGGTCTCCTGACCTCGCCGAAACATTAGACCGTAGGTCTCCCGAAGTGCAGGAGACCTACGGTCGGATAAGCGTGGCTCGGTCAGGAGACCGGCCACAGCACGCCCTAAGCGTTCATCATCACTTCTGAACATACAGCCAAACAAAACCGGTTCGCTCTTCGGTCAGCAGCTTGGATCGTTGCTGATAGACTTCCTGGTATCGCTGGCTGACTTTGCGTCGTTCTTCCGGTTCTTTCGCGCTGCTGTACTCTTTCATGGCAACGTTAAACTCCTTTTGCCAGTCAGCGTACTTGGCCGCAAATTCCTGTTCACTGACACCCGCAGCGCGAGAGACGAGCGCGACACTGTCACCTACCAGAATGTCCAGCTTGCCATCGGAGTTCACATCATCGACCCAAACGCGAGTGGACTGCGTCGGGCCGGTTAGCTCGCTCTCTTTCAAAAACATACTGGAAGAGGTGCGAGGCTTGGCGGCGATCAGCGTTTTGAACTTCGTTAGCTCGGGCTTCTTGCCTGCGCCGGCTTGGTTCTCGGACCATTGCACGCCGCCATTGCTCGATCCGCTAACAAGGTCAAGGTCGCCGTCGTTATCCCAGTCGATCACAAACGGATCGCTGTGTGCGCCGGTGATTTGCAAAGGTTTGTCGCCGACCATGATCGGTTCAGGCTTGGGAAAGAACTCGCCCTGGCCCTTGCCGTCAAACACATAAAAACTGCCGGCAAAGTTGCCAACCACCAGATCCAAATCACCATCGCCGTCCCAATCGACTGCGGTCGGGCGAGTGCAGATGTTCTTGGTCATCTCTTCGCGACTGGCGATTGGGATGATCAGCGGCTCGCCATCGATTCCCAACAACGTCGTGGCTGCGGCGAAGGTGCCGTCGGGTTTGCCTTTGAGAACTTGGAACAGCCCCGCCATGTCTTGTTGCATGCGCGAGTAGGAACCGGAAAGGATGTCGTTCACTCCGTCTTGGTCAAGGTCCACAACCTGTGGAGTCGAGCTGGTGCATCACCACACGCCCGGCACTTCGGCCGTCTTGCCATCGGCTTGCAACCATGTCGCGGCAGCGAGCTTGCCGTCGCCAAGATTCTTGAACAGCTGCATCTTGCCCTTGTTGAATTGCCCAACCAATAAATCCTTCAGCCCATCACCATCGACATCGGCCCAGCAGGGTGAGGCGAAACCAGGGCTTTCGACTCGCACGGCAGTGCCGGCACCTTCTAAACGCACGGGGCGTTCAAATTCAGTCGCTGTGCAGACGGTAAGTCCGCAAAGCAGGGAACAGATTGCAACACATGTTCGTTTCATAGAACTGTCCTCGGCTGTGTGAGAGATCTTTCGGCGAACCGCACATACGGTCAGCCCAACCACCGAACTGTCGTACGCTCGCGAGTTGAGTTCGTCGGATCGTGCGCACCAACCGGCCAGAAGCGATTGGCAATGGCAAGGTTCGACGGATTGGAATCAATCGCAACGAAAATACGTAACCTTTAGCCTTGCAGGACGAAAGTATAGCGGAGTCGATGTGGAGCGGTCAAAGAAGTTCTGAGTTTTGTTTTCGAGCTCGTAGCAGAAGTCGTGAGACTTCTGATTCCTCGGAAGTCTCACGACTTCCGCGACGTATGGAAAAATTCAAGTCCTTTCCCTCTAGCCTCGATACTATACTAATGTATACTATTGAGCTGTCTTCATGGAATCTCAGGTAACTTCAGATGAACCATAAGGTACTGCAGTTAAGGGAGTTACTAAATCGCAAGGAGAGCGAAAAGAAGCCCCAACCACCGATACCAAGCGGCTGCCAACCGTTAGATCGGCTGTTGCCACAGCGCGGCTTTCAACAAGGATCGCTGATCGAGTGGATTGCTGATGGAGCTGGCAGCGGAGCCAGTTTGCTCGCGCTGCTGGCGGCTCGATCGGCATGTTCTGGCGGTGGAGCGTTGGTCTTGGTGGATCGCGGGCAGAGTTTTTATCCGCCTGCTGCGAATGCTTGCCAACTCGATCTACAGAACACAATTGTCGTGCATCCGGCGAACGAGAGAGATGAGTGCTGGGCGATCGAGCAAGCGCTGCGTTGCCCGGATGTCGCCGCCGTGATTGCCTGGCCCGAGCGGCTGACGAGTCAGGCGTTTCGCCGTTTGCAACTGGCAGCGGAACATGGAGGCAGCTTGGGGCTGTTGATTCGCTCGGCGACGGCTCGGAATGAATCTTCGTGGGCCAGCGTGCGGATGCTGGTGTCGCCACGTGGTTGCCCTTTGGAGTGCGGCGACTTGTCGCCGCTTTCTATTTCAAACTCGGTAGCAACAACCAAGTCGCTTGCATCGCACAGCCAACCGACGGAGAAAGCGATGACAAGTCATCGCACTCCACATGGAAAAGGTTGGCGATTAAGCGTTGAGTTGCTGCGCTGTGGTGGCCTCTTTGGAACGAAACCGATTGAACTTGAGATCGACCATCAGACAGGTGAAGTCCGTGACGCGCATCCTCGCCCTCTGGCTGCCCAATTGGCCGGTACAGCGCCTGATCCGCGCCAAGCCCGAGCTTAAACAGCAGCCCATCATCCTTCATCACAGCGCACGGCGCGGACAAAGCGTCGTTGCTTGTTCACGCGCGGCTTGGCGGCTGGGCGTTCGAGTCGCGATGCCGCTATCGGAAGCAACCGCGTTAGGCAACCAGTACGACGGCCCTCCGAGGCCGTCGAACCAACATAACGACGGCCTCGGAGGGTCGTCGTACAAAAGGACACCGCTCCATATCGAACCGCACGATCCATTCGAAGACCGCACGACGCTCGAAGAAATTGCCGTCTGGTGTCACCGCTTCAGTCCTCTTGTCGGTCTGGCGGAGGAAGATCCGGTCGAGACGTTGCTGTTGGATGTGACTGGCATCGCACCGCTGTTCGGTGGCGAGCAAGCGATGAACCAGCAAATCGAGAGTGCATTTTTGCAACAGCACCTGATGGTACGAATTGGCTTAGGGGACACCGTGGGTGCTGCCTGGGCGTTGGCTCATTATTCTTCGGTAGGCCGGACCAAGCGGAGCGCAGTTCCGGCATCTATTGATAGCCCTGTGCCGGAACTGCGCTCCGCTTGGTCCGGCCTACTTGAACTGCCCATCCAAGCCTTACGCCTCCCGCCCGCCATCGTCGAAACATTGAATCAGTTAGGACTGGATCGCATTGGCGATTTGCTACCGCTGCCTCGCGGCGAATTGAAAGCTCGTTTCGGAGCCATCTTACTGCAACGCTTGGATCAGGCTCTCGGCGAACAGCCGGAGATCATTTCGCGGATTCACTCGCCAGCCAATTTTTTCGTCGAGTGGTTATTCGAGCATCCCGTTGCGCAGCAAAGCGTCATCCAACAAGTGATCCGACAGCTGATCGAGCGATTGTGTTTTCTGCTGTTGAAGCAAGATACGGGCTCACTTCAGTTGAGCTGTCGACTGACTTGCCAAGACAGTGGGCCTGCCACGTTTGAAGTCGGCTGCTATCGACCGAGCGCAGATGCCAGCCATCTCTGGAAACTCACCGAGACACAGTTGGAGCGGCTTGTGTTACGAGATCCAGTGACCAGTATTTCCGTCTGCTCCATCAGGCATGATCGTTTGAGTCGGCGGCAGAAAGAGTTATTTGGCGACGATCACATTCGACAAGATGTGAAAAAGGGGTCAGACACCAATTGCCGGAACGGCCCTCGGGGTGCTGTGCACAATTGGTGTCTGACCCCTTTTTCACGCCCGCTGGTGGCTGCGTTGATCGATCGCATGTCCAGCCGGCTTGGGCGTCAAGCGATCGTCCGTTGTGTTTTGCAAAGCGACGCACAGCCCGAGAAGGCTTATCGCTACGAACCGCTTGTCGGCGGCCACGGGTCGCGAAAACGAAACAGCAGGCGTTCGCCGTTTTCGCTGCTCGATCGACCGTTGCATTTACTTGCCAAGCCGTTTGCGTTAGAGAACTGCGGCGTTGCCACCGACGGATCGCCAAGTCGGTTTCAGTACGGCGGCGAGCAATATGTCGTGGCACGCTATTGGGGACCGGAACGCATTGAAACCGGTTGGTGGCGGCAGCGCGGAATTCAGCGAGATTACTATCGCGTGGAAACATCGGAAGGTTTTCGCTTTTGGATCTTTCGGTCGTTGCGAGATGGATGTTGGTTCTTGCAGGGAGCGTTTGGGTAGGGAGTAGAATCGCTAACCCGGTTCCTTCGTGGCCCGAGACATTCCGAAGACGATGGGCCAACGAATATAAGGAGACGACGAATGACGCATTAACTTCCGGTGGATATTCGTCGTCTCCCTATATTCGTTGGCCCATCCAAGTCTTGTCGCATGGAATCCCACTACGCTGAACTACATTGCCGAACTAACTTTTCATTCCTCGAAGGCGCTTCGCACGCAGACGAACTCGTCAGCCGAGCGATCGAACTGGGATACTCGGCGCTTGCCATCACGGATCGCCATAGCTTGGCCGGAGTCGTGCGAGCTCATGCCGCCGCGAAGGACAGCGACTTGAAATTGCTGATCGGT
>CAUJKL010000260.1 GCA_963204995.1 Planctomycetota bacterium
GTCCTCGTTACTTCGCACCTGCTCGTCGTGAATACGGGCGACGACGAGCTGGATCCGATCGATCCGCAAGACCAGAACCTGACCGGCTATTTGGCTGATCTCAGTCTGCGCGAAGCGATCGAGCTGGCTAACAGCAGCGCTGGTGCCGACACGATTGAGTTCTCGGGGGAGATCACACCCATCCAGTTGGCGATGGGGCAGCTTCTGATCACCGATCCGCTCACGATTCGCGGTCCTGCCGACGGTGATGCGATCGTTATCGACGCGCAACAGCGTTCTCGCATCTTTGAC
Organism: Planctomycetota bacterium; assembly: GCA_963204995.1. Lineage (GTDB taxonomy): Bacteria > Planctomycetota > Planctomycetia > Pirellulales > Pirellulaceae. The sequence goes on from CAUJKL010000260.1 coordinate 292, forward strand.
ATTACGGCTAGCGCTAAGTCCGTGACGTTTTCCAAACTTCATCTCACCGGCGGACGGACAACAGGAGTGGCGGATGGCGGCGGTGCAATCCGTTCGATCGGATCGCGGCTCGTCGTTTCCGACAGCACTATCGATCGAAACCATACCGAAGGGGATTCTTTACGGGGCGGTGGAGTGTTCGTTTACTCCGGCGAAGCCGCATTCACGAAGGTCACAATCTCCCGCAATTACATCCTTGGTTCTGGCGGACGAGGCGGTGGCGTGTCCCTCAGCAACTCGAAAGGGAGTTTCACCAATGTGACGATCTCGGGGAATTCAACGGTGGGACCTCGTGCTGACGGTGGAGGCGCGTATTTCGAAGCCTCAGGCCTCCTGTTCAGCAACGTCACCATTACCGGTAACGTCGCCAATGGGACATTGTCCTCTGGAGGCGGGTTGTCCTTTGAGACTTCAGGGAGTGTTTGGCGATCTAGAGTTGAGAACTCCATTATTGTTGGGAATGTGGCTCAAAACCGCCCTGATTTGCATAGTCTGTCTGAAGAGTCTGTAATAATTTCCAATTCGCTGATCGGCGATAACACGGGCACATTATTGCCAGCAAGCGAGATCGTGAAGGGACGCCCAAAACCGGACGAACACGGAAACCTTATCGGTGGCTCGGCGGCGGATGGAAAGCACCTCGATCCGATGCTCTATCCCTTGGCCAACAATCGCGGATCAACTTCGACACACGCCCTGCGGCCCGGCAGCTTCGCCATCAACGCTGGCACAAGTGCACCCACGGACGGCGACGGCCAACCCATTCCAGTGCCTGAATTCGATCAGCGAGGAGCGCCCTTCGTGCGGCAATCCGGTCCGATGGATATGGGCGCGTTCGAAGTGCAGCTTCCCGCCGCGCCGTTCCTGCCCGATCTTGTCGCCACCAGCGACAGTGGCGTAAGCAACACCGACAACCTGACCAATCTACAGAGTCCTTCCTTTGTCATCACCACCGACGCTCGCATTCAACAGGTCGAATGGTCGATTGATGGCGGTGTGCTTGCCGGCAACAGGGTTACTTTGAGCCCCGGCGAAACAAAAGAGTGGTTGATTCTTGCTCCAGCCACTTTGGCCCCGGGCCCTCATACGATGACCGCGATGGCGGTAGACGAGCACGGCTATCGCAGCGTTCCATCGCCAACATTGACCTTTACCATTGATACGGCGAAACCGAATCGACCCCATGTTTCCGAGCCCGCGCTTGAAAACCGTCGCACGAACCAGAACTCGATCCTCTTCCGCGGCACCGCCGAGCCCCAGGCCCTGGTCCGGTTGCTGGTGGGCACGTCGGTTACAGATCTCTCCGCCACCGCCGACGACAACGGCGATTGGTCCCTATCGGCCACCTTCAACGAAGGAACGCATCGAATTCGCGCCACCGCCACCGACGCGGCTGGCAATGTTAGTGAACCGTTCAACCCGTTTCGACCGTTTCAGATCATCGTCGACCAAACGCCACCCGTAGGCGCGTTCGCATCGGTCGATGCTGTTCTCAACCAGCCGCTCGAATCGGCGACCATCGTCTTTGACCAGGAAGTGCGCGGTTTCGAGTTAAGCGATATCTGGCTTGACGTCAACGATTCGAGTACGCGGCTGCCCGGTACCAGCGGTGCCACTCTGAGCGCCGCCACGCTGGATCCGCTCACGGGCAAACACAGCTACACACTCTCGGGACTTGGCACGTTGAATCAGACGGAAGGGACCTATACGCTGCGCGTCGCGGCCGACGGTTCGGGCATCACTGACCTGGCCGGCAACCCGTTAAGTGAAAACGCCAATGTTACCTGGGAACGGAAGAATGACGGCCCGTCCAACGCCACTTCCGCGATCCGTGGACTGGTTTACATCGACGAAGACAACAATGGCCGATACGACGCGTCCTTCGACACGTTGCTGGGCCCAGAAGCCCATGTCAACGTGACGCTCACCGGAGCAAGCGGCGAAACTCAGTTGGCCACGAGCACTCCGACTGGCACCTATGGTTTCGACAACGTGACTATGGGTTCGTACCAAGTCTCCGTCAACAGCATTCCTAGCGGCTTTGAGCTGAGTTCGTCGGCGTCTCGATCGTTCATCGTCACCGGCGGCACGAACTACGTCGTGACCCTTGCTCAAGCCCAAGCGTTCAACGGAGATACGCCGCTCCAAAACCCGGTCATGACGCTGGATGTCACTGGGGACGGACGACTAACCAACGAAGACCTCTTGGAGTTCTATCGATTAGAGTTGACCCCACCGGTTATCGGCCCGCCGTTCCGAGATGTTAACGGCGACGGAGTCGTCAATCCTAAGGACGCTGCTCTTGTCAACACGGCTCTTGGCAGCGGCGTCCCGTCTGTTCCGCCGAAAGCGGTTCATCCCGCCAGTCTGGAAAGTTCGTTGGCCATTGGCTTGCGACGGCCGATCTGGGATTTCGGCGATGCTCCCGCGCCGTATCCCACGCTTGTAGATGATACGGGCGCCGCCATGGACGGTGCCCGGCACAAGAAGTCGAACCTGTTCCTGGGAACGCGGATCGATACCGAAGCCGACGGTCAACCACATCCCCAGGCGCTCGGCGACGACCAGATAACCGGCGGCCAAACCGACGACGAAGACGGCGTCACTTTCAGTTCGCTGTACACTGGGGAAACCGGCGAGATGATGGTTACGGTTACGATGCCCATCCCTAAGGTCCGCTCGGGTTTCAGCCAGATCGAAGAGACGGAAGAACCCGATACAACAAACCGCCGTATCGAGCCGGTAATTGATGTATGGGTTGATTTCAATGGCGACGGCAGATGGGATGACGACGAAGCGAGCAAGTCGAAGTTTCGTATGGGTCCCCAATTCCTTATTGTCAATTCTCTGGCGTTATACTCCAGTTTCGCTGACCATGTGAGCATCTGGCTCGCGCAGGGAACGAACGCGAATTTGCCTTCGATCGTTGTTGATGGCACGGTCGTGTCGAGGGGTGACGAATCCATAACGGTTCGTTTCCCGATCCCCCTCGAGGTTCCAGCGGGTGCCGCTTGGGGTACGACGATGGCCCGTGCGCGAGTGAGTTCCGCGGGCACTGACAAACCGACCGGCCCCGCCGACGATGGCGAAGTGGAAGACTATCAAGTGCTGATCGGTCGGCGTTTGACTCTGACCGATGGCTTGAATGAAGCCACCATCATCGCCGCGCCGGGTCAGGCGGGAGAACTGGTCGGACTCAAGAAACTCGACAGCCCGATCACGGAAGGGCTTTTCTTCCGGTTGGATGGCGATGGGCCGTTCACCGAACGCGAGTATAGCCTGCATGAACTCGGCATTACGACGATTACGCAGAACGACAATAGATCGGCCAGCGTGACTTACGGCGATGCAAACGACCCGTTTACGGCGACCGTGACGTGGGAACTAGAAGGTCAGACGCCGACCGATACCAACCTGCGAGTCACCGAGAACGTGGTGATCATGGCGAACGAGAATATCGATCTTCACTGGTTCAAGCTGAACGACATCGACTTGAATCCGTGGTCCGGCGCGATCGACGAATCGGCTTCCTACGACGCGACCTCCCATCGCGTTACGCAAATCAGTAACTCGGGTGTTCCCGTCCAAGCACAAGTTGAATACGCGGCTGATTCGGTGCCCGAGACCGTGCAAGTCGGCACCGCCTTGGCGTTCGAGTTCCTACTCGACGAACAGCCGTCGATCCTCTCGAACTTGAGCGGCCCAGCGCGCGGTGATGCGGCTTTCGCAGCTCAGTTCGATCGAAGCGTTATGAAGGATGCAACCGTAACGCTATCGAACGTGACGCAAGTCGCACCTCAAGTCATCCTGCTGCCGAACCTTGCCCCAGACTTCGTGGTGAGCCAGTTTGGAAGTCCGTTCTACACTTCTACTCTGATTCCCCGTGCGATCTCTGTTGAGAGTCTCCAGCCTATACCGCTGGGGACGTCGTTTTTCTCGATTCCGCCAAGACCACCTTCCTCGCCTGATAAACCCGATAAACCTTGGATCGATCCGGCGATTGCGGTGGGGTACGACTACGCGGTGCTGTCGGGACCAAACTTCGCCACGGTGACCATGCCGGGTGGTTTTGGAGACAACTTGTTTACGCTGCACTTGGACGATGGCGCCGGTGGATTCGAAACTGAACCGGTGGCAACACTGACCGGTCTTCAAGAGTTCGACCTGACGACGCTTGATCCGGATGGACTGACGCGGTTCCGGATACTGGGCGTCGAAATCGCCGCCGCTGTCGATCCCGCTAATCCGTTAGGATTTCCAACTCAAGTCGGATTTACCAGTGCCGAAACAGCGATCGTGGCTCAGACCGGAATCCCGACCACGGTGTACGTTGATGCGGGCGGCGGCTTCGCGGTCACCACCGACCAGGGCGAAATTGGCGTGTTGGACGCTGGCGACATCGTGACCTGGAAACCGAACACTGATCAGGCTGTTACGGAGCTTGTGTTTGGCGAGACGGCGTTCGCTGCTCGCAAGGATGCGGCCCGGCTCATCGCGGCCCGCGATTATTCCGGCATCACCTCGATCGTATCGGCCGCTTACGACTTCGGCGACGCGCCGCAAGCGAAGGGCTATCCCACGCGGCTCGACGCACAAGGCCCGCGGCACTTGTTGGGCGGACCTCTAGCATTGGGCACGTTCGTGGATGCCGAAACCGATGGCCAGTCGCACTCCACCGCCACCGGCGACGACGGCCCGGTCGCCGCGTTGAGTGATGAAGATGGCGTCGTATTCCCCTCGCGAATCGTCCCCGGCCAGATTGGCACCGTCGAAGTGACCGCGACGGACGACGGGTTGCTTAGCGCTTGGATCGATTTCAACGCCGACGGTGATTGGAACGACAACGGCGAACAAGTCTTCTCCGACTTGGCGATCACGACCGGAACACGGACTCTGTTCTTTATCGTTCCGAGCACCGCGAAGCCAACCAATGCGACAATGGCCCGTTTTCGGATCAGCAGCGCTGGCGGCCTCGCGCCCACCGGATGGGCGGCGGATGGTGAAGTCGAGGACTACTCGATTGAAATCAGTGCCTTCGCGGCGCTCGACGGAATCGCTTCGTTGGCTTTGGAAGGCACGGACCTGGTGCTCAGCGCGAACCAAGCCACGTTGTATCGCCACGATACGACAACCGATCCCGAGTTGATGGTGATTGGATCGAGTCATGATGACACGCTGGTGGTCGATCTCAACAGCACGGACGAGTTCCCGGAAGGAACTCGCATCAAGTTCTTTGGCGAAACCGGCAATGACACGCTGGTGGTTAACACTCGCGAGGGCGGGCAACTGGTGATCGCGCACAGCACTCCCGATATCTTCGGCTATCGAGGCTCGCTGTCCGATGGCACGGTCACCATCGATTGGGAAGCCATTGAACCGTTGCAAGCAACGGGAGGAACGCCGGCGGACATTACCATCAATTTGCCGCCGGTGGTAAATCATGCGGTGTTGCAACGACTGACCGATGGCGGCGGCCGTTTCCACCTGCTCAGTCCCGGCGCCACGTTCGAGGAGACCTTGGTCGATTTCCCGACGCGGATGTTCCTGCTCAACGGCGGGGACGGCGACGACCGAATCGAGTTGCTCGACGACACCGGCGAGCCGCTTGATCGACCGCTGATGATCCACGGCCACCAAGGCGACGACACCTTCAACACAACTTCGTTCCCGCATTTGGCGCAACTGTTCGGCGACGACGGTAATGATGTGTTCCAGTTTGCCACGCCGATGTTTGAAAAGCTGGACGGCGGCGATGGAATGGATGTCGTCGAGTTGGTCGGGGCCGGGTTGGAACTGGATCTGACCGCGTTGTCTGACGATCAACTGGTTGGCATCGAGCGATTGGATGTTCGCGGCAGCGGCAAGAATTCGCTGCGGTTGAGCGCTGACAAGGTGCAAGCCTTGGTCGGCGACGGCGGGGCGTTGGAGGTGTGGGCCGATGCAGATGATACCATCGAACTGGGCGGCGGTTGGCAAGTGACGAGTGTCGAGGTTCGTGATGGCCGCTTCTATCGCATCCTGGAACAAACGGCCGGTGGCAGTGCGATCGTGCGGTCTCACGGACCTCGCGACTGGCAGAATCCGCTGTTGGCACTGGATGTGAACTTGGATGGAAAAATCAGCCCCATCGATTCGTTAATCATCATCAACGAACTCAACGATCCCCAGTATCTCGTTGCGGAATTGCGGTTGGTGGATGCCAAGACGGTTGAGGCGTTTCCCATGTACTTCTTCGACGTCAACGGCGACGGTTTTGCGACGCCGCTCGATGTGCTGTTGGGTTTCAATTTCCTGAATCGCGACCAGGCGACGGAGGGTGAGTCAGTCGGCGCACTTGATAATCCCGCACAGACGCCGCTGATGGCTGACAGGGAACGCGTCGCGAAGGAAAGCGAGATAGGGGCGCCATTCGCGTGGCTGCCAACTTCACCACAGCAGCCAACCGCCGCTCGGCAATTGGACGGCAACTCAAATATCTCGATTCGCGATGCGGTGCAGCGAGCCGAGAACGAGTATCCTAGTGCCTGGCCTTCTCCCGCGGCGACGGATCTCCGCGACCGGTTGTTCCGCGATGCGGTCGTCGACGAGTTGTGGGAACTGACGCCGCGTGACGATGTGTTCAATGAACTTGTCGAAGCCTTGCATGACCGAGTCCTCGCCACGAACCGTCCGCATCTTCGCCTTGGGCAGCCCTCACGGTGACGACCAGGTTGCCTGGGCGGTTGCGGATCGCTTGTCCGAAGACCCCTTCCTTCAATCGATCACCTATAAACTGGCCACGCCGTGGGATCTGGTCGAGTTGCTCGTGCCCGATTGTTCGGTGATCGTGCTTGACGCCTGCGCGGGAGTCGACTCGCCGGGCCCTGTCCTCCGGATCGGCGAGAACGAACTGGCAAGTTCTCCGGTCTCGCGCCAATCAACGCATGGCGGATCGCTGCTGCAGTCGCTCGACATGGCCAAGGCCCTCCAGCGGACGATCCGCGAGTTGGTGGTGTTTGGCGTGGTGGTTGAGTCGTGCGAACCGGGGGGTGCGTTGAGCGAATCCGCACGCCGAGCGGTTGACGATGCAGTGCAACAAATTCGAATCCTGTTGTCAGAATGGTTGCCGAATGGGTAAGTTCACCGGAACCATGCATGAATACTCCTTGGCACGAGCGTTGCTTCGACAGGTCGAAGAGGTTGTTCGCCTCGAAGGCGCAGCCGCCGCGACCAGCGTCGCCGTGACGATCGGTGAATTTTCAGGTGTCGAACCGGATTTGTTACAGACGGCGTTTGCCGATGTCGCGGGACAGTCGCTGCTCGTGACCGGCGAACTATTGATCGAGAAGGTGGCACTTGAAGCTCGCTGTGAGTCCTGTTCTCATGAGTTTGCGGTCGAGCGGTTTCGCTTCGTGTGTCCCCAGTGTGAGAGTGGAAGCGTGAAGGTTCTGCGTGGCGAAGAGATGATGTTGGAGCGAGTTGTGCTGGAGGCGAAATGACAGAAACAAATGCCGCCGATACGTTGCGTGGAATTCAGTTTCTGCGAGATCTTTCTGAGGAGTTGATTGAGCAACTGGCGGGAGTGGCTCGAGTCGTCGAGTTCCCGGCGGGGACTGTGATCTTTCGACAGGGAGATGTGGCGTCGACACTGTATCTGGTTGTCGAAGGAAATGTCTCGCTGGAGGTGTGTGCTCCCGGCGTGGGCTGCAAGCGAATCCTGACCGTCGGTCCCGGCGAGTTGCTGGGTTGGTCGCCGGTGCTCGAGCAAGGCCGGCTGACGGCGACCGCACGATCGATCTCAGCGGCACAAACGGTGGCGTTCAGCGGACCACAAGTTCTCGCCATCTGCGAACAGAATCCACGCTTCGGCTACGAGTTCATGAAACGAGCGGCAATGGCATTGGGCAAGCGGCTGAATGCGACACGGCTGCAGCTCTTGGATGTCTTCGGCACACAGATGCCAGCCGCAGCGGACGAACGATCCGAGGACGCAACCTAGTGCTTAGTCACAGCTTGATTTTGGGGTTGTGTGCCACTGGCTCTGCCAGTGCCGTCGCGTCTGTGGTTGGTCCGCACAGCACTGGCCGAGCCAGTGGCACCCGAATGTTTAGCTGTGAAAAAGCACTAGGCAGGACGGACGAGGCGTCCGTCCTACTGCAACAGCAAGGATGATGATCGCGACATGAGTGCGTCTACGATCCCAGTTGGCTCGACCGTGTCGTTGCAGAAACCTCACTTGCAGGGATTGATCGACGCGTTAAAGAGTGCGGGCTATCAAGTCGTGGGTCCACAAGTGGCTGACGGAGCGGTCGTGTACGACGAGTTGGATTCGATCGACCAACTCCCGCTGGGTGTGATCGACGAACAGGACGGCGGAAAGTATCGCCTTGAGCGGCAAAGCGAGGCAGGCTACTTCGATCATGTCGTCGGCCCGCATTCGCTCAAACGCTATTTGTTTCCGCCTCAAGAAACGCTGCAACAACTTCGACTGAAAGACGGCAATTGGAACGTCGAGCAGCCGCGTGTCGAGGACAAACCGCTGGCCGTGATCGGCCCGCGCAGTTGTGACTTGCACGCGATGGCG
>CAUJKL010000261.1 GCA_963204995.1 Planctomycetota bacterium
GTCCGGCGAACATCGACCAATTCCACGCTAACTATGTCCATTACGACTGGCACTGGTTCTGGAAGACCGGCAATGGTGACATGAACAACCAAGGAACGCATCAATTGGACGTCGCACGCTGGGCGCTCGATACCGACCAGACACATCCGACTCGCGTGATGGCGTTGGGCGGTCGGTTCCAATGGGACGACCAAGGCGAGACGCCGAACACGATGTTCGCGATTGCCGAGTATCCGAACGGCCAGTACGTGTACTTCAATGTTCGCAATGTGAACTACAAGGGTTACCAACATCAAGTCGAGAACGAGTACTACTTCGAAGACGGTGGCAAGATCATTCGCGATACATATTACGCCAAGGGCGCAAGTGACGGCGAAAAGGTCTCGGTCGAACCCGGCCAGGTAACGCCGGGCGGCAACTGGGGGGCCTTTATCGCAGCCTGCCGTGCAGGTGATCCGTCAATGGCGAATGGCAACGCACTCGTGGCACACTACGGTTGTGTGTTAGGGCATCTGATGAACAACTCGTATCGGCTCGGTACGCAAGTGCCGTTCAATGCCAAGGCGGGCGGCTTCGCCGATAACACCGATGCTTCCGAGCACTTCCACCGCTTGCACGACGTCATGAGCAAGGGAGTCGGTATCCCGGAAGATGGCTCGTCGTACACGGTCGGCCCGTGGCTTACGTACGATGCGAAAGCGGAAAGACACATTGGTGAACACGCCGAACAAGCGAATGCGTTGCTCAAGGACACGAACCGCAAGGGCTTCGAAGTGCCGACAGCGGCGGACGTTTAAGGCAAGTGCGGCGTCAGTTTACGCCATTCGGGCTTGTCCTGAATGGCGTGATCTCACCCACGAGATGAGTCTTCGACTCGCATTAATGGAGAAAGGCGGCGAGTTGCGTCAGCCTGCGCGGCATACGAAGTTTGTTCATGGCCTTGTGTTCGATTTGGCGTACTCGCTCGCGGGTAATGCCTAATTTCTCGCCGCACTCCTGCAACGATTGCGTCACACATCCATCCAACCCGAATCGCCAGCGAATAACTTGACGCTCGCGGACATCAAGGATTCGAAGGTGTTGTTGCAATTTGGCAGCAAGCAGACCTTTGTCCAATGCTTCGTCAAGCGATTCGTGCGGTTCGGCCGGGAGTAAGTCGCCAAATTCAGTCTTGCCGTCCGTATGCATCGAATTACTCAAACTTAGCGGCGCACCATCGGCTGCGAGCAAGCCGGCGACGTCGGCCTCCGGTAACCCCAGACGCTCGGCAATTTGTGCGAAACCGGGCTCGCGGTTCTCTCGCTGGCGAAGCTCTTCACAGGTATCGTAGATCGCGTTTAGTGTCGTACGCGTGTTGGGCGGAAGTCGAATCGTTCTCGACTTCTCCGATAGAGCGACACTGATTGCTTGTCGAATCCACCAAGTTGCGTAGGTGCTAAACTTGAAGCCACGTTGGCAGTCGAATTTCTCCGCCGCTCGCATCAGGCCGCAGTTGCCTTCTTGAATCAAGTCTTCGAAGCCGAGGCCGCGATGGCGAAAGCGTTTGGCGATGGATACGACGAGCCGCGTATTTCCGGCCGTCAATCGCTGCTTCGCCTGGTGGTAGCCCTGATGTGCAGCGGCCAACCGGGCCAGGAGTTTCTGTGCCGTGCGATCCCCTGAGGCGATGGCTGTTGCGGTGGAAGATTCACCAAGCGGGCGATGAATCAACGCGGCGTATTGACTCTCGAACCAGTGGAACCGCAGCCCCGTGTCTTTGACTAATGTTGCGGCACTGCGATATCGGCGGCATAGTCTCCGCCAAGCAGTACGCCGCTCCGATGGGTCGTGATTAGGATCGTTCGCAGTTGCGAAGTCTTGTTGATTCAACTCAAGCATCTCACGCAAGGAATTGATATGCAGAGGTAGATTTCGCTTGAGTTGCTCCCGCGACCGGCCGTCGAACTCGGAGATCTCAAGCCATTCCTGCAACGGCAATTCTCCGTTGTCGACGCGTTGCAGTAACAGCATCGCCTCCCTGAGAACGCCACTCCAACAGAGCAGACCTTGGCAAAAACGTTCCCGGCATCGGGTAATGCGACGAGCTAGCGTCAACTCACATTGCGGGGTCAAAAGGGCCGTTTGGCCCATTTGCCGTAGATAGAGTCCAAGCATATCGTCGGTGCCGTCGCGCGGGTCGCGTGTTGGTGCAGAATCGATCACGCTGTTCAATTCTGCTGTTTCAGTGTCGTTCATTCTTGCAATCATCATGGCACCTCCCGTCGCCGGAGGCACTTTCAATGCAAGCAGTGCGCCATTCGTTGTCGCCAATGACTGGAATGCTAAGTGGCTGATAACTGCCGCCACAATTGCTGTAGGTACTGGCCGCTGGCTTGTGGCATGGTATCGCGTGAGTAGGCGGCGCGGCTGTAGAGTTCGGCGAGTTGAATGGCTTCTTGCGAAACCCCCGCGCCGGATTGAGCGACGTGTTGTGCGAACTCGTGCGGCGTTTCGTCGCGCCGTCGTGTGAAGCCTCGTTCCCGCGCCCACGCTTCGAACGCTTCAAAGCTGTACTTAATCAACTGGTCCAAAGGCAACCGATTCGCAAGTCCCGATCGAAAGGGATCGGGAAAATCTGAGAAGGGACGTGGTGGCGGAGTCGTGTCGACGGCTTCGGCGGCAGTTTCGGTCGCGGATTGCACAGCGCCTCCGAACAGCTTGGCCCAGAATTCACGTATCGCCTGGATGAAATTGCGCACGGCTTCGCAGACTTGTGCCCAGTACCGCCACAGAAACCAACCAACAATTAGGATCACGATCACCCAGTACAAGAGCTTCAGCAGCATGCCCATACCGCCGCCGATCTGCTTCGCCAATTTCGCGGGATCGAACTTGTTTTGGCTCGGTTGCTTTTGGTTGCTCTCCGCTTCGTCCTGCTTCGATTCGTTCTTCTGAGCTTCGTCCTTTTTCTGCTGCTGAGACTCTTTCTTCTGGTCACTCTGCTTCTGCTCGCCTTTCTCGGTGTCTGAGTTTTGTTCTTTTGAACCGTCTTTACTTTGCTTTTGCTTCTCACCCGACTCGGCAGATTTACTCTCGTTCTTTTGCTTCTCAGACTGCTTGCCTGGCGGGTCTTCTTTTGACTGGCCCTTACTCTCCGACGGGTCTTGCTTCGAGCCCTCTTCCTCACTGCCTTTTTTCTTACTGCCTTCGTCGGAGGACTTCTCGCCACCTTCGCCTTTGCTCGATTCGTCTTTCCGCTCGCCTTGCTCCTGGCCCGACTCGTCAGGTTCAGACTCGCCTTTGCCGTCTTTGGATTTCTCTTTGCCGGTGCCTTCGTCCTCGCCAGGCTTGCCAGATTCTTTCTTGGCGTCTTTGCGTTTTGCCGCTCGCTTGGCGTCATCTTTTTCGGGGCCGTCGTTGCCGAAGCCCCACGAATTCGTTGCCAAGTCGTCTGGCGAGCCGGCAAAGGCGGGGATATCAGAAATCGAATACTCGGCATTCCGCCGCGGTAAGATCATGCAGAACAGCAGCAGGGCAACGATCATGACCGCGCCGGTGCCCAGCCACGCGCCGGCCATCTGCGTGGGCATCTCGATGTTGCGCTGGCGAAGATAGCGGCGCAGGCCGAGAAAGCTGGTGGTGAGCAGTAAGCCGAGCGCGGCGGCGACATACACGAACAGCAGTTTGAAGACGTACCGCCGACTGTCGTCGCTTTGGTTAAAGATAAACCCTTGGCCGACGCCAAAGATCGGCAGCGCGGCCATCGAGAAGTACACGACCCACACTCCAGGAGCGTGCTTCTTATTACGGGCCGCGACAAGCCGCTGCCACCATGATCGCGGCTGTTCGGTCCGAGGTTGCTCGCCGTGTTCGCTGCCGGTGGTGCCTTCTAGATCAGGACGTTCATCGACCGTGGGCGGAGTACCCTCGTCCATGCCAACCGTTTGCAGCAAGCCTTCTCCCGAGGCGTCTTGCTGTTCGTCGATGACCGTGCAATCCCAAGTCAGCTTGTTCGAACACCAGAGAATCAGGGCCACGAGGCCCGCGTTAATGACCAAACTGAGTGGAGCGAAGATGCCAGAGAACTCGATGAACTTGCCCATCACCAACAGAACGGCGACCGCCAGGATGAGCGAGAATGCCATCGCTCGCTCGCGACCTTCCTCGATCGATATCCGTCCGATCAGCACCGAAGCGAATACGAACAAGGCAAACACATATTGCAGCCGAGCCTGATATTGTCCTTGGTAGAACAGTTCGAGTAGAAAGAAGACCAGACTGCCAACCAACGCCATGATCAGCGCAGGACTGATGGCGATAATGATGTAATCGGCGAGTGTGGGGCGAGGTTTCTTGGCGGCTGAGAGTTGAGTGTCGAGAGTTGAGAGTTGAGAGACAAGAGTCAGAGGAAAGTCTAGGGTCGAGAGTCGAGAGACAAGGGCCAGATCTCTGACGCTTCGTTGACGCAAGATTCTGGCCCTCAACTCTCAACTCTCAACTCTCAACTCTCAACTAGCTCAATATAAACTTTCGGCAAACGGAAACGATCGACATTTCGTCTTTCAAGTGCTGGACGTCGATGCCTTCGGCGATCAGCGGACCGGCGGCTTGGGCGAAGTCGTATTCATCGTACAAGTTCAAGATCGCGGTGACAGCATAGCCTTGGCGGCGGAGACTGCCGAGCGTGATCGCGGTTTCGGTGGTTACCTGAGGCAGAATCGCAATGATCGTGGCGTCGCGCGGCAGTTGGTCCCTCGTCTCGCCAACTAACTGCGGCAGGGTGAGGCCGTCGGTCAACTCGACGCGAGCCAGTGTTTCGAGGATCTGCATCAATTGGTCAGCTCCTCGCCGAGTGCCGACAACGACCGGTTGCAAGCGATCGCTGGCGTCGCGCATACTGCCGGCGCTGCGTGCCGCATCGCGCGTGCGAATATCGTAATCCCAGCCTTCTTGGCGAATTCGATCGGCTGCATCACGCCCATTGGTAACGAGCCCGATCTGCTGCCCCATTTCATAAACCGCGTTGGCGATCGAGGCCGCGGCGGTGACCGCCAACTCACTTCGCATCGGTTCATGCTGTCGGCTGTGCGAGGCTTTGTGATACTCCAACAAGATCGTTGCACCGGCAACCGTCGAGGGCTCGTAGACCTTGCTGTGCAACACGCCGGTACGAGCGGTCGCCCGCCAGTTCACTCGGCTGAGCGGATCACCTTGCTCGTATCGACGAACACCGGCAATCCGTGTTGGGTCTTCGAACAACCGATAGGTCATCTTCACTTCGCCGATCGGTCGCTTGGAACTGACGTCGTAGCCGGCCAGTGGAATCACTTGCGGCAAGACAAGTAAGAAGTGTGGCTTGGTTGCAACGCGATAGCGGCGATGCAACCCGAACAGGTCTCCCGTCTCCAGGACCAAGGGCCCGAGTTGGTAGTACCCACGGCGATTGCATGTCAGTTGATAAAGCAACGACTGCTTGCCACCTGCTTTAAGCATCGACAACTGCAATCGCCGCCCTTCGACGGCCAGATTGGGCGGCTCGTGAATCAACGCGCGACGCGGTAATAGGTCTTCGACCAAGCACCAAGGAATCGGCAGCTTGCCGTTGTTCTGGATATTGACCACGACCGCAACGCTGTCGCCGACATCGGCGGTCAAACGATTACACTCGCGATCTGCGGTCAAACTCTCGACCCATTGGCTCGCCAGATACCGGCTGACGAAGAGGACGCCCAAAAGTGCGTACATAGCATACGCCAGCAGTCCCAGATCAAAGATCAGGGACAGCACGAGGATCAGTGCTGCGCCGACAAGCCAATTCATAAGTAGGCGTTTTCCACCAAGTTGTCGTAGTGAGCATTAATATACTTCAGTAGGTCCACGGTTCGTTCGCGGCGTGTCCAGAGCAGCGTCGATCTTTCGGGGATCTTGGCGAGAGTCCAATACGGCGTAAATCTCAATCCAGTCGTCGTTCACGTCATAGTATATTGCGAACGGGAAACGCTTCGACAATGCACGAAAGAAACCTCGGTATTTTTCGTGAACACCAGCATAGAGTTTTAGCGATTCGATGTCCGATGCCAAGCAATCGTTGAAATAGGTGCCCAGCCCAGTGTTCTGCGACTCATAGAAGTCCGCACCAAGTTCCAAATCACGCTCGGCCTCAGGAAGCAGCCGAAGTCTCATTGGAGACGTTCCCGAAGGCGTTGTTTCGCATCATTCCACTCAACAAACGCAGTTCTTCCCTCGCGGACAGCGGCACGCCGATCGTCAAGAATGTCGCCATGCCAATCTGGCGACACGACATCTGCTGGACGTCGACACAAATCGTCCCAAAGGCGTTCCATCAGTACGATTTTGTCGGCGACTGAGAGCGATTCAATGGCGATTGTTGTTGTGTTCATGGACGCAATTGTACCCCAGCGATTTCAGACAATCAAATGCGTTACCGCAAACTCGATACTAACCGCGTGGTTAGGCGACGAGACTGAAGCCAGCAACAAGGCCACGAAAATACAAACGAGTCCTACTAAGCCTGCTGCGAAATTCAATATGAGTTTTACTGAAGATGATTGCATCTCTTTCCTCACTTAACCACCCCTGTCGGTCATGCTTCGCACTACAGAAGTCCTTCTAGTCTTCACCGTCCGTGTTGCGGGACATGATCGGCACCGTAAAGGCAATGTCGTTGTCGTCACCACCCTCGTCGGTTCGATTTTTGCCAACGCTATAAAGTCGACACTCGGTCGAGTCGCGGACATAACGAAGCGGTCCTTGGCCAAACGGATCTTCGGGGATCGATGCTAGAAAGGTTGGAACGAGTTCTTGCAGGATCTCTGGATCGCGGCCGTGTCTGAGACGATGCCGTTGAATCGCAACTGCGACTCGGGCGAGACTGTGTAGCGAGACGGCACGGGCGTGAACGTCAAAAAGTAGACTGAGCGGGTTTGCCAATGGATGCGCGAGAAAGACTCGATCCGCCGATGCGGCGCCGTGAACGGAATCGAAGTCGGGCGCTTGCTCGTAGGATTCACGGGCAAGTACTGCCCACTGTTGCTCCGCCCGCTCGACCTCCGCAAAGCGTTCGGGCCAAGGCAGCTTGGTCGCATCGCAGAGGATACGTGTGTGTCGTAAAAAGAACCATTTGTCGCGCTCCTTGACAAGTGGAACAAAGAGTGCAAATGAGCGAGCTTGTTGTGGTGAGATCCTTCGGGCGTCCTCCACAACTTCGGAAGTCAGCGTCTCCAAATACTGATAAGGATGTTCTAGTGCGTGGAGGCCGACGACACGCTGACCCAGCAAGGCCGCCCGCAAGCCGTGCTCCGGGCGGAGTCGAACGAGGGCTTCGTCAAGTCGGCTCAGGTCTTCCTCGGAGAAGTTCGCGTACGGAAGCAATGTTTCCAATGTTTGGCACGCACGGTAATAGTTCGACGCACAAACGAACTGTGCGACCTCATTCGGAAATGTGTCTAGACATTTTGCCACGGCAAGATTTGCAACCATCGAATCGACGACTCCGCCAGGATCGCGGCGATGTGCTCGAACATGTGCTTCCAATCCTAAGACTGCCGGTGCCTTCATCAAGTAGTGTACCTCGGGCATCAACATCAGCAGCCCATCTTCAAATCTCGTCGGAAACCGCGCAACATCGCCGCTTCTCGCAGCGCTGTGTATTAAATCAAGTTGCTGTTGATATCTGCCAAGAAATTGTTCCGCCTTCAGCAACTCAGGCCACTGATCTCCGGGTGGCGGAATGACCGCTTGCATAGATGTATCCACGAGTGGAACGCCGGCGCGGTCCTTGTCATAAGCGTCGCCGTAAAAGGCGCCAGCGGCCGCTGCCCACAGCTTGGTGGTGTCAACGGCTCCGTCCGTAATCGCATAATAATCTTCAAGCTCATCGACGGTTACTGGTTCTCCGAGTCCACGCAATCGAGAGGCTTCAGCTTCCGTGTTCGCCAATGCCGCTGCTTCAGCTTGAATTGTCCCTCGCGAAAAGTTCCAGGCATTCTGCAAGTAAGACCAAACGAAAAGCGGGAAGAAACCTGCGAATACCACTACAACAACGCAAAATAACGCAGTGAGTTTCCGGTCATGAAGACAGATCCGTAACGCGGCCTTCGGGTGAAAGCAGTTGTAGTTCATAGTGGTGACTTAACGGCGTTGACGGTTCTATGCGAGTTGACGACATCAGTTATGGCTGGGTCTGATGTTACTGCGCGGAGGCTTTTTAAGTGGAGTGACCTTCCAGCTTGCGTTTCGTAGCAGATGGCAAGCTGGAAGCTTACCCCACTTTGCGGCGAAGCCGCCGTAAGACAACTCGGAAGCTACTCAAACGTAGCACACAGACGCGTGGCAACTCCGTGTAACTCTCACGACGCAGCGACTTCAAGATTCCGAGCGACGGCGTAGCCTTGTCCGCCGCGTTTGGCCTCGTACATGGCTTCGTCGGCTACTCGCACGAGATCGTCGCTGTTCCGCGCATGCTCAGGGTAGATCGCGATGCCGATGCTGGTGCCGGTTTCGATCGCATGGCCCTCCAACTCCGTCAGGCTGGCGATGGAGTCGACCAACTTCAAAGCCAATCGCTCGGCGTTGTCACGTTCCGTCGGTGGAGCGACAACCACGGCGAATTCGTCACCACCCAAACGTGCCACAAAGTCTCCCTTGCGGATCGAGCCTTCAAATCGCTTGGCGACTTCAATCAGTAGTGCATCGCCAATGTGATGCCCGAGTGTGTCGTTGACCCGCTTGAACTTATTGAGATCCATCATAAAGACGGCGAACGAACCACCCGTCTCGGCCGCGAAACGCCGAGTCGCATCCAAGTGCCGCTCGAAGGCAGCACGATTGGGCAAGCCGGTCATCCCATCGTGCGTGGCCTGTCGTTTGAATTCGTCTTCGCGAGCCTTCATTTCCGTGATGTCGCGGATCGAGGCATAGCCGACCCAACCGGTCTCGGATGGCATCGCGTTGAAAGCCAGATCGACATGCCTGCCTTCTCCCATTTTGCCATTAACCGTCGCCTCCAACCTTCCTGGCTGGTGGCCCGATGCGGAACGCAGTAAGGCGTCTGCCGAGTCCGGCAAGACGGTTGCCAGCGGCTTGCCAAGCACATCATGGGCTTTGACGCCGAAGAGCTTTTCGGCAGCTTCATTGACGGTCAAGATCCGCCCCTCGGGCGAGAAGGTGATGATCGCGTCGACGCCAGAATGGAACAATTTTGCAAGTCCATAGTCGACTTTGTCCACCAAGCTCTTGGCGGCCTGTCGGATCGTTTGGAAGTCGGGGTGCGTGGCGATCAGTGTTCCAAAATACGTTAACATGATCGCCGTGATCGGGAGCGCCAAAGGTAGACTCAGATTTGTGCGGCGTTGCAATTCGAGGCTGAAGCCAAACAAGAGAGCAATCGACAGCATGGTTAAGGCGCCACCTGAACAGATCCCGAATCTTGGCAAGCACATTCCGAGTATGACGACACACGTCAGGGAGCAGGCCAACAACATCCAGAATCGTGCCTGTATTGGCTCCAGATCAAGGATCAACGTCTCCGCGGCCAACGCCATAAAAGTTGCCCGCTCGACTTGGCCGTAGCGAGGTACAAGTACCGGCTGTGCGACGCGTTCCGCAACGAGTCCGACAACAACCGTTTTATCCTTGAATACATCAGCCGCCGCTCCGTTGCGTTCGATATCCGCGAAGCTGATGACCGGAATCGACTCGACATCAATGCGGTAGTCGATGTTAACAACTCCAGGTTTGGCATCTCGGCCTGCGGCCAACCAAGCAGCCACCGTAGGTTGGTTCGCTACCTCACCAAACGAATCGCGGCCGATGGAGCGCACGCGGCTGTCCTGATCGAAGGGCATATCAGCCGACACGATCGACGTGTGCTTCGCGAACTGCGAGTAGGGGGTGACTTCGAGCGGACGAACGAGGCCTTGCGCATCTGGTTTGCCCTTGAGTGTGACGATCGGCAGGGCGATTCGATCGGGTCCCAGACGTCGCAAGGCTTCCTCTAAGGCCGCATCACGGTCGTCTTGCGAAGCGGTTGCGAAGGAACTGTCGAAATAGATCCGTGTCGCGCCGGCTGCGTCGAGTTGGTTCAGTACGCGAGCACATTGCTCGCGAGGGATGGGCCATCCTCCGTAAGCGGCCAGCGTCTCTTGATCGATCCCAACAATGACGGTTTGGCCGGAGGCGGGTCGCGACGCTAACGATGCTCGCAGGTCATCGGTTTTCAATTCTGCGACTGAGAGCAGTCCCGCGAACCAGCCAACGACGGTAAACGAAAGGGCGCAAAGACTAGCCAGTACGCCGGGGTTCCAGCGTCGATTCAGCAAGCACAGAAAGTTTTGAAACGGCATCGGCGTTCTCGGTACGTAAGATGGTTCGTCAATGGTGAATCGAACGACCTGGATCCCACTACGAACCAGATGATTTCGTTGGATGTGGAATTGGTGAGTGAGGGGCTATCGACGAGGAAACATTGGTCAAGGCCGTGTTTAAGGCTTGCCCGACCGCTTGTACCGCACCCATGCAGACGACCAGAATCAGCGCCATGACGACGGCGTATTCCACGGAGGTGGTGCCGCTTTTGCACTTCAGGAATCGTTTGATGATTCGTAGCATGGGCAGTGACTCAACTGTCGGAAGTGCTGGGCCGATGACGGCGCAGGCATCAAGCTCAACGGCGAGAGGACAATGGCAAGAGATAGCCTTCGCAGAAAGGTACGCACCGTTTGTGCGCGCCTCAACTGTGGCGATCAATGCCCGGCAATACCCCATTACCCGCCTTCCACAGCAAACCTAGGTCATACGTGTTGAAAGTCAAATCGTGGGAGGCTGGGGTGGCGGCAGGAAGTCAACCTGGCTTGACGTGCGGTTCTGGCATTTGCGTTGGGACTGTTGACCGCGATAGGGGCTCGGCTTAGAGTAGTGCTTTGCTCCTAACCAGAAGCTGCCAAGTAAGTTCCGGCATTCCAGTCGAACCTCGAAATGCAATCTCGCCGTCTAATTCGTGATGCTCGCTAAACGTGTAATTCCCTGTTTGGACGTCAAACAAGGTCGTGTCGTCAAAGGCACGAACTTTGTGAATCTGCGTGACGCGGGCGATCCGGTGCAAGTTGCATCACGCTACGAGCAAGAGGGAGCCGACGAACTGGTTTTCCTCGATATCACGGCCAGCCACGAGCAACGCGATATCATGATCGATGTCGTCCGTCGGACTGCCGAGCAAGTGTTCATGCCGCTGACCGTTGGTGGGGGGATTCGGACGATCGAAGATATTCGTGCGCTCCTCAGAGCCGGATGCGATAAGGTGTCGATCAATTCGGCCGCCTGTCATCGCCCCGAGTTCGTTCGCGAAGCCGCACTTCGCTTCGGCAGTCAGTGCATCGTGGTCAATATCGACCCGAAACGTGTCGACTATAATGGTCACGAAGTTTGGGAAGTGCATGTTAACGGCGGCCGCAAACCGACGGGATTGGAAGCTGTGGCGTGGGCTTGCCGCGTGGAAGAGTTGGGAGCTGGTGAGATCGTCTTGACGAGCATGGATTGCGATGGGACGAAGGATGGTTACGATTTAGAGATCACCGCCGCCGTCAGTGCTGCGGTTTCGATTCCTGTGGTCGCCAGTGGTGGCGCGGGCCATCCGAAGCATTTGGCGGACGCGATCACGATTGGTAAAGCAGATGCGGCTCTTGCAGCCAGCATCTTCCATTTCGGAGAATACACGATTCGTGAGACGAAAGAGGCGATGGCCCGACGGGGCATCGCCGTTCGACTTTAGCCGTTGCGGCAATCGCCGCCGGATACGTTGCAACGAGGTTACATTATTATGGCACACGGCAAAAAGGACGCCCCCGCCGAGGGTCCAGTAGTCGCTCCGAATGAAGAGGATTTTGCGAAGCGGTTTGCACGGAAACGGGAAGAGATTCCTGTCAACAAACTGTTCCGCGCCCTTGTGAAAATCGAGGGTAGCGACCTTCACCTCAAAGTCGGCAAGCCTCCGCTAATTCGAGAACGCGGTGAATTGAAGGCTCTCAATCGCGGCCCCATCGACGCGGAAGAGATGCTCAGTCTGCTGCTGCCGATGATGGATGATCGAAATCGCCGCATCTTTGATGAAGAAGGCGGTGCGGACTTTTCGTATACCGTCGACGTCGATGGCGTCACGTGGCGTTTCCGCGTGAACATGTTGCAGCAAATGGGAAACATCGGGTTGGTCGCCCGTCGCGTGAACCAGTTCATTCCCGACTTCAAAGGGTTGTACCTGCCTGAAATCATGGAGTCGCTTTGTCACTTTGACATGGGGATGATCTTACTGGCGGGCGTGACGGGTTCCGGCAAATCGACGACGATCGCGTCGATGTTGAACTACACGAATCAGATCTATCGGAAGCACATTCTGACGTTGGAAGATCCCATCGAGTTTGTTTACACCGAAGACAAGGCGTTGATCAACCAACGCGAAGTGGGCATTGATGTGAAGGACTTCAGCATCGCCATGAAGCATGCCGTGCGGCAGGATCCGGACATCATGCTGGTCGGCGAAATGCGTGACGAAGAGACGTTCATGACGGCCATCCATGCCGCCGAGACGGGTCACTTTGTCTATGGAACGATCCACGCCGCGACGGCGGCCACGACGATCGGTCGTATTCTCGACTTGTTCCCGGAAGAGATGCACGGGGCTCTGCGGGCGGCCATGGCTAGTAACATGAAGGCGATCGTCGCGCAAAAGCTCTTGAAGTCCATTAAGCCGGGCGTCTCGCGCGTGCCGCTCAATGAAATCATGTTGTTCAACGCCACGGTGCGAAAGCTGATTCTGGCGGGCGACGACCATAAGCTGCCGGATGCTATTCGTATCGGGGCAGAAGAAGGCATGCAAGACTTTACGATGGCGTTGAAGAAGCTGATTGATGCCGATCTAATCGATCGCCCGACCGCGTTCGCTGTCGCTCCAAATTTGGATGCGTTGAAGATGGCACTCAAAGGCATCGACGTTCGCGCACCTGGCATTCTGTAATTTCGGCGTATTCTTTGATCTCTTTGGAAAACTGAAACCGAACAATGGCCAAAAAGCAGCAGGAAGAACAACCTGTCGAAGTACCACTTCCCCCGGTCACACTGATACCGATGGGCGCGCCCGACAAGCAGCAAGACCAATCCAACTTGCTAGCCGCGAAGCAGTCGCCGGCATTTCCGATCGCGAATGGATTGTTGGCGCATTGCTTGAATCGCCGAGGCGAGCGACTGATGCTGGACTATGCCGCCGAAGGCGTCGCGGTTCGATTCGAGATCGACGGTGTGTGGATGAACGGCGATCCGTTGGACCGACAAAGCGGCGATGCGGCATTGGCCGTCTTTAAAAAGGTCACCAATCTGAATGTGCAGGATCGAAGATCGCGGCAAGACGGAAAGTTCGGTGTCGAGTTTGCTGGCGGGAAGTACGTCGCGAGCTTCACCAGTCAAGGTGTGAAGACCGGCGAGCGGGTTGTCATTACGTTCAAGCCCAAGAAGCCCAAGTTCCTCAGGATCGAAGAGCTCGGAATGCGTGACAAGATGCGTGCTAAGCTCAAAGAGCAGATCGATGCGGACGCGGGCTTCATCATCGTCTCGGCACCGGTCGGGGGCGGTCTGACTACGACCTGGAATTTGACACTCGAGACAGCCGATCGTTTGATGCGTGACTTTGTTTCAGCGGAAGACAAGGACAACAAAGAAGATGAAGTCATCAACGTCGGCCCAAAATACTATGACCGAGCGGCCGGGCAATCCCCGGCCGATGTGCTGCCGCAGATGATTCTCAAGGAACCCGATGTTCTAGTCGTCCCCGAACTGACGAACGCGGAGACGGTCCAGATCCTGTGTGAACAGGTGAACAAATACAATAAGCTGGCGTTCACTAAGGTAAATGCCAAGGAAGCCGCCGAAGCGTTGCTCAAAGTCTTCGCGTACAAGGGACCGGCAGCCGAACTTGCCAAGTCGGTGACGGCGGTGCTTAACGTCCGGCTCATTCGCCGCTTGTGCGACCAGTGTAAACAATCATTTCAGCCGCCCCCGCAACTGCTGCAAAAACTCGGCATTCCAGCGGGTCGAGTTCAAGTTCTGTTTCAAGAATACAAGCCACCACCGCCGGAAGAACTCATCGATGAAAAAGGCAATCCGATCGTGCTTCCCATCTGCCAAAAGTGTAATGGGATCGGCTATGCGGGTCGAATTGGGTTGTTCGAGTTGCTGATCATCGATGATCAGATTCGCGCCGCGCTCACGAATTCGCCGAACCTTGAGACGATCAAACGCGTAGCTAAAGCCGCTGGTCACCGATCGATCCAGGAGGAGGGTATTCTCCAAGTGGCTCAGGGAGTGACATCGATTAACGAGTTGCAACGCGTGTTGAAGCAGTAGTTTCGGAGGCAGTGTCGCTAATGTCGAAATCAAGTCTCGTGGAAACGCATTTCCGAAGTGGAGAAGAAGCACCCGAGTTAGAGGATTATCGCCCGATAAGTCCGTTAGTCGTGGCGGCTTGCGTGGCGGCGGTGTTGTCGTTGCTGGCAGTTGCCCATCCACTTTTGTGGGTCTTGCCAGTTGTCGCCGTCGTTCTTTCGATCTCCGCGATCGTCCGAGTTTCTGCCGAGCACAGTCGTTCCGGCGGTCGCGGTGTGGCGGTAGCCGCTTTGTGTTTCGCCGCGCTGATTGGATCCTATGCTCCAGCAAGATCGATCTCCCGCGATCGGGCCTTGTTTTCGCAGGCCCGCGCGAAAGCGGAAGAATGGATTTCACTCATCCAACAGGGACGCATCCAAGAGGCCCATCAATTATCCCTGAGTCCGAGCGATCGGTTTCAAGGCCCCGGGTCGCTCGATGATCATTACACGGCAGTTCCGCCAGAACGAACGATGTCCGACGGCGAAGCAGACGACCTGGCTGCGAGCGCAGATTTGTCACCGCCACCGGCGGCGGCAATTGAGACATTCATGGCGAAGCCGGCAATCGCGAAACTATTGGAGTTTGGTACAGACGCTAAGATCGAACATCTTCAAGATGATACCATTGTGCTCGTCTACGGAGATCTGACATTTACGCAGCATTTTCGGGCGAGTCGCGTTCGTGATGGCCAAACCGAGAGCTTCGACTTTTGGGTCCGCTCGACGCGACGTGAACAGTCGCGATCCGCCGATTGGAACGTTGGGGAAATTGATCTGGTGAAATGACCACCGGGCGTAACGTGTGTGCGGAGGCTCGTCGTGAAGACGGAGGACTTGGAGTCTGGCTTGCGCACTGTCGTGCAAATGGCGGCGTATTTTCGCGATCTGAAGTCACGAGCTGCATCGATCGCCGAGCGGATCAAACCGCAAGAACGAGGCTACTTCACCACCCTCGAAGACGACGACGCCCGTCCTCTGCTCGTCTCGTATTGGCACGCGAGAAATGCCCTCTTCGACCTGATCACTTCGTTTCAAGACGACGAGGAATTGGATGACAAGTCGCGTCGCGAGGCATTCCTTATCGCCTTTGCTGCGGCCTTGTTGCTCGTTGATGCGGCGAGGTTTCTGCGCGAAGTCGCAGATCAACGACCGATTGTGCGGAGTAAATTCAATGAGCCTGCTCCGCAGTACGGTGTGCCCGGTGGCGTTTACGACGCCGTCCAAAAGTCCTTGGTGAGCGCTCGTCACGGTTGGCACCTGTACCATGCGATTGAGTACTTCAATGAGCATGAAGCGGAGTTGCGAGAACTCGGACGAGATTCCGCTTACGAACCGCTGCTGGCATGTATCGACGAACTGAGATTTCGCCTGAATGTGTCGATCACACAGTTTGCCGAGGCCAAGCTACGCACGCGAGCCGATCAGCTACTGCGGCACGTAGGCCGTACGCTCATCGGTCGCGCGCTCTACGGCATCCAGAAACTCGCAGGCAGTTTGGCCGCCGACAAATACCTGCGTTTCGGACACCGGCCTGGTTTGCCAAGCGATGTCGCCGAGCAGATCCGCAAGCTTCTACTTCCCGGCGATGTGTTGGTGGTTCGCAAAGAATATGCACTCACGAACTATTTCCTTCCCGGCTATTGGCCTCACGCTGCGGTCTACCTCGGCGATACGGACGAGCTTTTAGGTCTGGGCATCCACGACACAGAACATGTCAAGCCTCGTTGGGCGCGCCTGCTCGATAACAAATCGCCGGCAGAGGGACATGTGCTCGAATCGATGCGAGACGGCGTTAACTTACGGACGCTGAAATCGCCGTTCGCTTCCGACTCTGTCGTTGTGCTACGGCCTTCCCTCAACCGCCAGGACGTCGGCAAGGCCCTCGCTCGCGGCTTTGCACACGAAGGCAAAGCGTATGATTTCGACTTTGATTTCCGCCGCGCTGACCGTTTGGTCTGCACCGAGGTTGTCTATCGGTCCTTCGACGGCGTCGGCTCGATCAACATCCCGCTTGTCCAACGCGCCGGACGCCCAACGCTCTCGGGAAGCGATCTAATCCAGATGGGCATCCGCGACGCGAACTTCACTCCCGTTGCGGTCTTCGCCCCGCTGCTTACACCGGGAGTGGTTGTAGGCTCGCAAGCCCGTAGCGTTCTCATCCAAGGCGAAAGCCGTTGAGGATGCAGGCATCGTTGAGGATAGTCGATGACCGAATCGTCCTCTCCGCTATCGCCTCGTTGCACCAAGGTCCAGGAAGACGATGCTCGAAGGATTGCCGACGGGTGTGTAATGGCCGGTGAAGGCCAGTCCGCCCGATTCTCGATCCACGCGGAAGACCGCGATGTTGTCGCCCCGTTGATTGCACGAGTAGAGGAACTGGCCGGTGGGGTCGAAGTTGAAGCTGCGCGGATAATTCCCTCGCGTCCACTCGTCGCCGACGAAAGTCAACTCGCCAGTTTCGCCAACCGAGAAGATTCCGATACTGTCGTGTAACCGGTTGCCCACGTAGACGAAGCGTCCATCGTCGGAGAGCAAGATCCCCGAGCAGAAATTACTGCCTGCGAAACCGGGAGGCAGACTGGAAATCGTCTGTCGCGAGGTGAGTCGTCCCTGAGCGGAGTCGTAGTCGAACAAGACGATGGTCGAACCTTCCTCTTGCAAGGAATAGAGCCAGCGTCCATGGGGATGGAAGTGGAAATGCCGCGGCCCGTCCCCCGGCGGCAGCGAGACAGCAGGGGGATCGTTGGGCGTCAGTTCGCCTTTCTTCTCATCGAATTTCCAGACATAGATTCTGTCCAAACCCAAATCGACGTGCAGCACGAAGCGGCCCGAGGGATCGGCTTCGATCATGTGCGCGTGAGCCTGATCGTGCCCGCTGAAGGCGAAGCTACCCGGCGGAGCGTTGGTGGCCTTCGTCGGCCCCACCGTTCCTGTATCTTTTTTGATATCGGTGGCGGTCCCCAAGCTGCCGTCGGCCAGAATGGGAAGCACTGCCACCGAGCCGCCGAAGTAATTCGCCACCAGCACGAACCGTCCCGAGGGATGGACGCTGAGATGCGCCGGTCCTTTGCCGCCGGAACTCACGGTATTCAGCAGTTTCAAACCGCCATCAGCCGGATCGATGGTGAAGGCGCTGACCGAACCTGCCTCCTCGTCGCCGATTCTTTCCGTTTCATTCGCCGAATAGAGATGTGTTTTGGCAGCGTTAAGAACCAGAGCGCTGGGGCTGGTTCCCATCTCGTGCAAGCCAGATGGCGTCATGGCTCCGGTGACGCGATCCACATGAAACAGGTGAATGCCGCGCCCGTTTCCAGGCGGCAGATCCACTTGCGTGGGCCGCATGTTCTTGAGCGGCGAGGTATAAGTTCCCACGTAGGCCATCAGCGGTCGCTTCGCTTCGTTCGATTGTGCGTTCAACGAAGTCGCGGCGAGAATCGGGCCACCACCAAGCAATGCCAACGATATTTTTAGAAACAAGCGACAGGAGTGAGTTCGCGGAATCATGATGAGTTCCTACTGCATGGGAGCTAATAGCCAGGGACCAGAGTATGAATGCTGCCAGGGACGAAGGCAAGCAGCGACACCGCCAATCGCCCTTTCAACTCGATTTCGTCATTGCGGACGGCATTACGGACGGATTGACAAGAGTTTGTTGATGACAGAAGCAGTCCCCATTACAATGCCCGGCGGGGAATTACCGGGAGCGATATCGTCGTTCCGAGTTGACATCTGACACACCTTCCTCGACCTCTACTTGTGAGACCGTCCATGGCGATACTGCTCCGCATCATCGTGCTACTCATCGCAACCACACCCACTTTCGTTGCGGCACAGCAACTCATCACGCTCAACGATGTCGAAGAAGGTTTGCCCGCGATAACTGCGGACGAACCCATCGCCACCGACTTTTCGGCCGAAAGGGCGGCACAGTATCTGGATCGTTCCGCGCTGAATTGGCAAAAGACAAAGAAGTGCGCGACCTGCCACACCAACCTGTTCTACATGGTCGCGCGACCCGCGTTGAAAACGATCTTGCCCGACTCGGGCGAAGTCCGCAGCTTTTATGAAGACTATCGCAAGGTGCGTTGGGAGAAGAAAGGACCTACGGAAGCACAGGGCTTCTGGCCCATCGTCGTCGGTACTGGCCTGACGTTCAACGACCTGCAAACCACCGGAAAACTTAGCGATGTGGCCCGCGAGGTGCTCGACATCATGTGGACGGTACAGCGAGAAGACGGCGGCTGGAAATGGCCCGACTGCGACTACGCGCCGCTAGAGATCGACGATCACTACGGCGTCACCCTCGCCGCGCTCACGGTCGGCATCGCCCCCGACGGCTACGCGGAAACTCCGCAAGCCCGTGCGGGACTTGAAAAACTTCGCAAGTATCTCAAGGACAATCCGCCCAAGTCGCTGCACCATCGTGCGATGCTCGCTTGGTGTTCGATTCGGGTCGATGGCATTGTAACGCAGGAGCAACGCGACAAAACACTGGCGGAACTGCTCGCCCTGCAACTAGACGACGGCGGCTGGTCCACAGCCGGTTTGCTGACGGACTGGAAGGGACTTGCCCGAAGTGACGGCCAGCCGCTCGACACGAACACCAGCGACGGTTATGGCACGGGCCTGGTCATTGTCATCGCGCGGGAACTCGGCGTCCCGGCGGACGACCCGCAACTGCAGCGCGGTATCGCTTGGCTGCACGCCAATCAGCGCGAAAGTGGTAAATGGTTCACCCGCTCGCCGGTCAAGGAATGTAGCAACCTCATCACGAACGTGGGCAGTGCCTTTGCGGTACTCGCCTTACAGGCCTGTGGCGAGTTGCCTCGCGGGCCCTTAGGTACAACGCAACCGACAAACCGTTAAAATCGAAGTTCAACCTCAAGGGAGTTACCATGAACCGACACTCACAACTCAATCGCCGCAGATTTCTCGGGAGCGCAGTGGCAGCCACGGTCGGCAGCTTGCTAATTCCTCGCATCTCGAGGTTGCACGCTGCGCCGATCCGTGAAAATGAGCACTTCTGGTTTCGCCTTGCACCCGAGGGGCCGTATATCGACTCGCAGCGCGACAACAAGGCGTTCGGCTTTGGCGACGGGAAGGTCTGTCTGTCAGAGGACAACGCCGCGACGTGGGCTCACAGCGCGGCATTTCCGGAAGCAGAAAACATCACCTTCAGTTGTATCCTGAAGAACGGAAACATCCTTTTCGCCACGCGCGAGAAGCTATTCCTAAGCACCGACAATCTGCAGACGCATCGTCAGATCATCGTCAAGAATCGCGATGGCAGCGATTACATCCCGCACACACCGCAAAACCCGGATCAGCCCGGCTGGTACTTCCATCCGCTGGACGGCGTTCACACTTGGGGCATCGACGGTAAAGAAATGCTCGTGTGGGGAAACTACTGCAACGTGCTTGGCGGACCGGTGCCCGTGAATATCTACTACTCGACGGACGGGGGCGAAACGGTCAAGATCGCTTATTCCTTCGGGCGGAACCCTAAGTTCCAGGAGAAGGGCACCGAGCCCGAATCGTACCTCGGCGATGCCACCAACACCGTCATTTGCCGGCACGTTCATTCCGTGGTGTTTAATCCGGCCGAGCGAGCGTTCTACGCCTGTACCGGAGATATCGATCGTGGACACGGGAACGAATGCCACTGGTTGCGTGGCGAATATGACTGGGAGACCGACAAATGGGAATGGCGGGTGGTGATATCCGTCAACTCAAATTCGCGTTACAAGTCAGGCGGCATCAGTTTCGTTGATGGGCAACTCTACTGGGCCGCGGACGCGAATGGACCCAAGCCGACAAACGAGAAGCACGACCGTGGCATCTTCCGCTGCGATCCGGCGGATCTCACCGATCCGAAGAAGCACACGCTGCTGTTCGATGCGGAATTTGAAATGGCCAACATGATCATCGAAGACGGCGTGATCCTGGCGGGGCATTGTGCTCCCGCATCGACGTTTAAGACCGGCATCGCCATCTCGCCGGACTTGGGAAAGACTTGGGCGGAGTACGACCTAGCCGAATACGGGCCGCGATCTCCCGTCCGTTTTCACCCGAAAAACAGCGACGGCTGGTTCCGAGTGGATCTGCGCAAGGGTTGGATCGAGCGTGGGGAAGTGCTGTTCATCAAGCCTAAGCCGTGAAAACCAATGACAGTACTTCCAAGTTCCGAAATCGCCGAAGTCGTGTGTCTGCGGGAACTTGCGAGCACTGCGTAGCTGCATCAATTGACAACTCCCACCCTTAGGCGGTTTAATTACTGTCTTCATCACTGGAACCAGGACAACGGAGTCGCACATGGAAAGCAATCAGAAGCCAATGACGAAGACCGAAATCATCTCGGCGTTGGCCGAAACGTCTGAGCTTACAAAACAACAAGTCGCTGGCTTGCTGGATGGGCTTACCAATCTAATCGGGAAAAACCTTGGCGATGAAGGACCGGGTGTATTCACGATCCCAGGTTTGGTGAAGTTGTCCGTCGTTCACAAGCCAGCCACCGAGGAACGCGAAGGAATCAACCCCTTCACGAAAGAACCGACTGTCTTTAAAGCCAAGCCGGCCAGCAAGAGCGTGAAACTTCGCCCGCTGAAGGCATTGAAGGATCTGGTTTGAGTGTAGGATTCCCCATTGGTTAGCGCTGCCGTCCGAGGCCGCGCGCCACCTTTGGGGAAAGCATGGTCGCACAGAATCGCGTGTGACGATCGGACGATAGAACGTCCTCGTGGGAGGAAGCACGCCGAGTTGCAGAGGCTGGCGTGCTAGCACGTCGTCATAGCCAGCGAGCAAGACGCATCTACGTTAAAGATAGAGCGTCTGCGTTTCATCGCATTCGAGGTTTGGTGCGGAGGAATTCGAAGTGTCCCATTACCTGAATATCCCGGACGACCTTCTGAGCTTGATCGAGAAGCGCGAACGGGTTGATCGCCGCGTCGCTGAGCGTCGCGAGGAAGATGAACTGGCGGCCCGAAAAACCCTTCACGAAGAAAGACGAGAGAGCCAGCGACGCAGCGATGAACCGCGACGAAAAGGCGACGAGTGAACTGCGTGTCATCTGACGAGAGCGACACGACCGCAGTGCCCTTGCGTTGGCGCTCGAGGTGCGAATTAACACCCCGGCGGGGGCGCCGAACGCGGGATTTCTGAGCGTTATGCGAGCCTAGCAAATTCGCGATTGGGAGTATTGCTTCCCAATTATCGCCCAACTACACTCGGCCCAATAGAGGGAGCACACAACAAGGCTCCGCAACGCTGATCCGCTGAATTCCTGCATGTCCCTCAATCTTTTGGTTCGTGCCAGTTCTTCGACGCTAATCTTTCTCTGGGCATCTTCGTCGGCGCAATCGAACCGAATCGACATCGATTCGCCTCACAAGCCACTAGTCCCCACTGCATCGATTGCCAAGCTCGGACTGCGCGCTGCATTCTCGATCGCGGTTTGTCATAGTCCAGCCCTTTCCGGAGCACGGCTTCCATGAAATTGTCGACCTTGATTGCCACACGTCGGAAGCGTTTCCGCCGCTCGGCTTCTCCTTTTTTCAAACTCGGTATCGAAAACCTCGAAGGTCGTTTGGTGATGGCCAGCATTCTGCCGGTCTCTGTGGCTGATCCCGCAGGCAGTTCGCCTGTCACTGCCAACGGCCCCAGCGAACAAGGCTCGATCAGCGGCGATGGCCGCTACGTTGTGTACTTGAGCAACGCCGCAAACCTGGTAGCGGGGCAGACAGACACGATCGTCGCAGGGAACAACTACAAGGATGTCTTTCTGTACGACAGCGTCTCCAAGACGACGAAACTGGTGAGTGGATCGGGAGGTTCGGCGACCAAGACGGCTGACCATGAAAGCCTGGGCGCGGTCATCAGCGCGAACGGTCGCTACATCGCATTCACCAGTCATGCTCAGGACGTAGTGCCTGGGCAAGTGGCAAGCGACTCCAACCAACTGAATCTGTTCTTGTACAACGTACAAACCGGCACGACGACGCTGGTCAGCCATGCGAGCGGCTCGACAATAACTCCGGCCAACGGGACGGTCCTGGAAGGCTCGCCCGCGATCAGCGCCGATGGTCGACGCATCGCGTTCATTAGCGGCGCCTCGGACATGATCAGCGGTCTCACCGATGATCCAAGGACATACGATGTCTTCCTGTTCGACCGCGGAGACAACACGACTCCCGCGTCGATCAAGCTGGTCAGCCGTTCGGCCACGCTTCCCGCGACCGCGACCGGCTCGTTCTTTGTGGAGCAGGTGGCCTTAAGCGCCGACGGCAACTACGTCGCCTTTCAAAGCGCGAGCACGGACTTGGTAACAGATCAGAACGACAGTAACGGCCACGCAGACATCTTTCTGTTCAATGCGATCGATGACAAGGTGCGCCTGGTCAGCGGCGCGGAGGGCTCGACGACCATCGCCGCAAATGGCCCCTCGTTTCAAGCGGCCCCGCTCGCGATCAGTGCGCATGGCCGCTACGTTGCCTTTCGAAGTTTTGCCACCAACCTGATCGATGGTCAGATTGACATGAACTTCAATTCGGATGTTTTCCTGTTCGATCGCGATGCTGCCACGTCCCAGGATCGCTTGCGATTGATTAGCCACGCGCACGACTCGGCCGTCACGGCGGCCACTGGCAGCACCGCAGCCAGCGAGATTCCCGTCGTTAACGTGGACTTAGCCAATGACGAGACTAGCGGTGCTGGACTGGTCATCGCCTATCAGAGCACCGCCACCAATCTCGCTGCTGGCGTCAGCGACAATGGCACTAGTCGCGACCTGTTTCTTTATGAGGTAGCGACGGGAAGCAGCACGCTCCTAACACATAATGCAGCGTCGCAGAACACACCCGCTTCGACGCTGCTCGACTACGCGGTTGATAATCAGCCGGGTCGCACACCAGTCATCAGCAGCAACGGAAAGTTCATTGCCTATTCCAGCCCAGCCACCGACTTGGTTCCGAATCAAGTCGATTCGGTGTTGCTCATCACCAATGACGTTTTCCGCTACGAAGTCAAAACGAAACTGAACTCACTGATGAGTGGCAACGGCGGCTCGATCGCGCAGACCGGCGACTCGCATTCGGCTGTGAGCGGGATTACGGCGGACGGCTCGAACGTCGTCTTCTCCAGTGAGTCCACCGACTTAATTGAAGGCGATGGGAACCTTAGCCAGGACGTCTTGCTAAGCTTTCTGTCCGTGCCACCGCCGCCGCAACCAGACTTGAAAGTCAACATTTCAGACACGCCGGACCCTGTACGTCGGTTCCGCGAGTCCGTGCATTCGGTGACCGTACGTAACGACGGTGATGGCCCGGCCACCAACGTGCAAGTCGCCTCGGATCGGTTGCCGACCGGAGTGAGTTACGCAGATGGTGACAGTTCCGTCGGGTGCGATATGGTCGGCACGCGAGTGATCTGCACGCTCGGCACGATCGCGGTCGGCAGCGAGAAGTCGGTCGACATCGCCTACTTGCTGAACGTATCCGGAGTCGTGACGCTCGGCGCCACAGCTTCCGCAACCGAAACCGACCTCAGCCCGGTCGACAATACGGCCAGCGAGACGACGCGA
Organism: Planctomycetota bacterium; assembly: GCA_963204995.1. Classification (GTDB taxonomy): domain Bacteria; phylum Planctomycetota; class Planctomycetia; order Pirellulales; family Pirellulaceae. The sequence goes on from CAUJKL010000261.1 coordinate 23,983, forward strand.
GTCGTCGACGATCTGCAATTAACGCTGACCGACTCGCCCGACCCGATCCACGTCGGTGAGGACTTGATGTATGAGTTCAGGGTCACCAACCCAAACTTGACGCCAGCCAGCAGTGTAATGATATCGAGCCCGCTACCCGACAACGTGACGTTTGTTTCCGTGTCGACGAACTTGTGCAACGTCGCAGCAAACGTGTTTACTTGTAACATTGGACAACTCGATCCTAGCCAGAGCTTACCCTTGCGATACGTCGTGCGGCCACACCAACCAGGGACTCTTGTAAACCTCGGCGGCGTGGTAAGGGACAGCGGCGTGGACGTGGGCGGAGTGCAGTCTATCACGACCACCGTTCGTCCCGCGAACGACGACTTTGCGAAACGACAAGTTTTGAGCGGCGCGCAGGGGAGTGTGGTTTCCGCCAGCAACCGAAATGCAACCGGCGAGTCGCTGCTCATCACAGGAGCAACTGAAACCAGTCCCGTTGACCCACAACAAGTTACGAAGTCGGTTTGGTATCAGTGGACGCCAACTTTCGCGGCAGGCAACTACGGCCAAGTGGATTTTTTCACTGCGGGCAGTAGCTTCGATACGCTGCTCACGGTGTACACGAAGTTGTTTGACGGCAGCCTCAAAGTATTGACACACAACGATGATGTTCCAATCGCAGGAGATCGAACCAGTCGCGTATCATTTAGCGCTCGCAGCGGTGTGAAGTTCTTCATCGCGGTCGATGGTTACCATGGTGCGGAGGGCGACATTACTCTCGCATGGACCCAAGGCGCTGAGTTGCAACCGGGTCCGGTGCAGCAAATTGTCGAGCGTCTTAATCCTGCACAAGTAAATGCCGGCACGGGGCCCGAACTTATTACTGTCCGGGGGACTGGCTTTAGCTCGCAATCTGTCGGTTTCGTCAATGGTCAGCAACGTCCTACGGCTGTTATCGCCGAAGGAAATGATCTTGTTTTAGCGGTGGGTCTAACAGCGGAAGACAAGGCCTTCCCTGGTTCTGCGCAAATCAGCGTCCGCACGGGCGATGCTGTTTCCGAAGTCAATCAGAAATCCACGCTATTGATCGGCAACTATGAGACGGTCACCGTGGTGGCAGGCGAGTCGGGCACTGGTCGCACGCGCACGCTGCTGGGTGCCGGTAAGCCGCAGCCGTTTACAGAGTGGAAGACGACGTGCGACCCACAATCAACAGGTGGGCATTGCGTCAGTACCTTGGTCGTCTACCTCGCTCCCACTGGACAATTCTGCGATCGCAACGAGCTTTGCTTTCCTACACTTCGACAGTACCAAATCGCCCACGGATTGTACTGCGATGATTTTGCATGTTCGACTTCACTTGACGGCTATAAACGCAGTCACAACGGTCAGTTTCCAACGGATCCCGCGATGCCCGGTGCGGTAGTGGCCGACAGCGCCTATAGCGTTCAACTCACGGGCACCGTACAGTTGGGCTCGCTCATGCTAGGGACAGGCGCAGCCATTCCCGACGGTGCGATGTTGATCGGACAAGATGGTGCCAGCTTAATCGGTCAGGACGGTGCCAGCTTATTGGACGGCTTACGCGCCGCTGGACTCATCGGTCAAGACGGTGCCAGTCTCATCGGTCAGGATGGTGCGAGTGTCGTTGCCAACGACGGTGCCGGTCTCGTTAATCGAGGCAACGGCGAAGGAGAACCATCACCAGCGATCCAACCCTCGGGTTGGTTCATCTTGCGAGACAGCAACGGCAATCCTGCCACAATGACCAACACTTCGAATCTTGATGGCACGACGTCGGGCACGGGATCGCTCGAATTAGACGCAGCAACATTGGCCAAGTTATCGAACGGAATGATCTTTGCCATCGTTGTACCGGACAAACTGGAATTCAGTGCCGACAGTTACACCGTGGCTGAGAACCGCGGCGAAGCCCTGATCACGGTGACCCGCACCGGCACGAGTGTGGGCCGCGTGACGGTGCAATACTCAACCGAGGACGATACAGCGACGGCAGGCGAGGACTACACGGCGACCTCCGGTACATTGACGTTCGAAAGCGGCGAGATGAGCAAGACTTTCACCATTCCCATTCTTACCGACACAACGACGGAATCCGAAGAGAAGATCAAGTTGATATTGAGCATGCCCGGTGGGATTGTTCGCCTTGGCCCGCAAACGACTTCTCTCGTATCGATCACCCCGCCGGCCTTCCCGTGGCAAAACCCGCGCGACCGTCTGGACGTGAATGGCGATATGTCCGTGTCACCAATTGATGTCTTACAAATCGTCAACGAACTGAACATTCCCATGTTCACGGGGCAGAACGGTCTCCTGCCCGCACCGCCCAGCAGCGGTGTGCCCAGCTTTTACGACGTCAGCGGAGACGGTGTTGTATCGCCAATCGACGCCTTGCTGATTGTCAACTTTTTGAATACCGGAGTGCGTCCCTCTCCCGAGGGCACGGACCAACTCGCTGAAACCGACGCGAGCTCATGGCTGCTGTCCAATCCTGTCACCTCGGCGCTCCCACCTGCTCCATGTCCATCGTTGGGCACATGCGACCAAGTTCGTATGTTTAGTAACTCAGATCGAGCGCTGAAAGCTGATACCATGTCGAGCAAGGATGTGAGCGGCAACTCTCATCGCGATGCGATCTTCGCCCGATGGGCTGATTCAACTTCGACAAGCCAGCGGGACAACTTCGTCAGACCCACCGACAATCGCATGGACGCCAGACATGGGCGAAACCCCATGCGGCACAGCGAGGAGTTTACGGCGTTGGAAGACGTCTTGACACGCGATGCGGGCGCTCGACCATTGGGTCAAGACGCTTAGGAACGCGGCATTGAAGTCTCATCTTGAGAGATCTGGCGGTTATTGAAAGGTCGCCAAGGCTCGGGAAGTGACTGTGTCGCAAAACGGAAAGCGGCGACATGTCACCGCACTCCAAATTGCTGTTAGCCAACTGACGCCGTCTCGATCACTGTCTCGCCTGCTTCCGAAGTCTTAAAAGCAAACTCGCCGTCCTGGGCATCGATCGTCAGGATGTGTCCTTCCTTGACGTTGCCTTTGAGGATCTCGGTAGCCAGCGGATTTTGGATGCGCTGCTGGATCACTCGCTTTAACGGCCGCGCACCGTAACTTGGGTCATAGCCTTCGCTGGCAATCGCGTCTTGGGCGGCTGGTGTCACATGCAACGTGATGCCTTGCTGTTCCAACTGCTTGGCGAGGCCGCGCGTCTGGATTTCGACGATGGTACGAATCTGAGTTCGATCGAGCGGGTGGAAGATGATCGTTTCGTCGATGCGATTCAAAAACTCAGGTAAGAATCGAGCTTGCAGCGATTCTTTCACGGCAGTGCGCATCTCCTGCTCGTCCCCACCCTCTTCAGCGATCTGCTGAATCATCTGGCTGCCGATATTGCTAGTCATCACGATGACCGTGTTGGTAAAGTCGACCGTGTTGCCGTGGTTGTCCGTCAGTCGGCCATCATCCAACACTTGTAACAGGATGTTGAACACATCGCGGTGAGCCTTCTCGATTTCGTCAAGCAACACGACGCTGTAAGGTCGCCGGCGAACTGCTTCCGTAAGCTTGCCACCTTCTTCGTAGCCGACATAGCCAGGAGGGGCACCGATCAAACGGCTGACCGTGTGCTTCTCCATAAACTCGCTCATGTCGAGCCGAACCATCGCATGCTCGTCGTCGAACATGATCTCGGCCAAGGCTTTGCACAACTCCGTTTTACCCACGCCGGTGGGACCGAGGAAGATGAATGAACCGAGCGGTCGATGGGGATCTTGCAAGCCACTGCGACTGCGGCGAACTGCATTCGAGACCGCTTCGACGGCTTCGTTCTGGCCAACAACGCGCTGATGCAAACGCTCTTCCATAACGAGCAGCTTCGCGCGTTCGGTCTCGAGCATTCTGGTCACCGGGATGCCGGTCCAGGCACTCACGACTTCCGCGATCTCGTCATCCGTCACTTCTTGGCGCAGCAAACGTCGCTCCGATGTTTGTGCGGCCGGCGCATCGCTTTCCGCCTCGATCCGCTGTGCGAGTTGCCGAAGCTGAACATCTAGTTCGTATAACTTCTGATAATCGGCCTCACCGACGGGAATGCCGCTCGATTGTTTTTCTTTGATCGCGGCATCCAGCTGCGTGTATTCCAACTGAACTCGCTCGGCGTCCTGCCGCACTTTCTGAATGTCGCCCACACCGAGTTTCTCGGCTTCCCATTGCTCGCGCAAACTGGCGAGCTTGTGCTTGAGCGACTCCATTTCATCTTCGATATCCGCAAGTCGCTCTTGAGCGGTGTCTTCCGTCTCTTCGGCAAGTTGACGCGCGGCAAGCTCAAGCTGTCGAAGGCGGCGTTGCACTTCATCAATGGCTGCCGGGACGCTCTCCAATTCCATCGCCACGCGACTGGCCGCTTCATCGACTAAGTCGATCGCTTTGTCTGGTAGGAAGCGACCGGTAATGTAGCGATGCGAGAGTCGAGCGGCGGAGACCAGTGCCGAGTCCTTGATCTTTACACCATGGTGACCCTCGTAGCGGGCTTTGTGTCCTCGCAGGATCGTAATCGTGTCCTCGACCGACGGTTCGCCGACGAATACAGGCTGAAAACGACGCTCCAAGGCTTTGTCTTTTTCAACGTGCTGGCGATACTCGTCCAGCGTCGTGGCACCGATACAACGTAGGTCACCTCGTGCGAGTGCGGGTTTCAGCAGGTTTGCCGCATCCGCCGCGCCCTCGGCAGCTCCGGCACCGACGACCGTGTGCAGTTCGTCGATAAACAACACGACGTTTCCGCCCGCGTCTTGGACCTCGCGGAGGACTGCTTTCAAACGGTCTTCGAACTCGCCGCGAAACTTCGTCCCTGCGATCAGGGCTCCCATGTCGAGTGCGATCACGCGTTTGTTCTTCAAGCTTTGCGGGACGTCACCTTGGACGATGCGTAATGCGAGCCCTTCCGCGATCGCGGTCTTGCCGACACCGGGATCGCCGATCAACACCGGATTGTTTTTCGTGCGTCGTGATAGCACCTGAATCACGCGACGAATCTCGTTGTCGCGACCAATCACGGGATCGAGTTTTCCGGCGTTGGCCGCTTCGACGAGATCGATGCCGTACCGCTGGAGCGCCTGATACTTTTCTTCGGGGTTCTGGTCGGTCACGCGGCTCGAACCGCGAACCGTTTGCAGAGCCGACAGAATGTCCGCTTCGCGAACGCCGTTCAGCTCGAGGATCTGCTTCGCCTTGGTCTTCCCTTTTGTTAAAGCAACAAGCAGATGCTCGGTCGAAACGAATTCGTCTTTCATTGCGCTCGCATCGCGAGCACTTGTCTCAAGGACGTCGCGCAACCCCGCGTTGACTTGAGGTTGCGAGCCGCCTGAAGTTTTCGGCAACCGCGACAATTCGGCTTCGACCATCTTGCTCAGCTGATCGCGATTGACGCCAATCTTGTTGAAGATGGGCTGAACGACCCCCTCGCTTTCTCGTAGCAGCGCGCTCAGCAAATGAAGTGCATCGACCTCGGGATGGCCCTTTTCCGTTGCCAGATTTTGAGCTGCGGCGACTGCCTCTTGGGCCTTGATCGTCAGCTTGTCGAATCGAAACGCCATCGCTTAGCTCCTTTTCATCACCACCGGCGCGCAAACGCAGTGCAGATGAATTCGTCCTATCTCTGCGCTGCCGTCACGACAGCTCGAATGTCGAACTCCCGCCGACCCGCCGTTAGGCGTCTTTCACCTCGAACTCGGCGTCGATGGCATCGTCGTCGCTGGCTGCGGTTCCGCCGGGAGCACCGTCGCCCGCCGCGCCATCTGCGTCCGCGCCGGCTCCGGTCTTTTCGTAAATCGTTTTACTGAAGGCGTGCGAGGCTTGCTCAAGTTCGTCGACTGCCGACTTGATCGCCGCGACGTCATCCCCTTTCGCCTTCTCGCGAACTTTGGAGATGGCCTTTTCGAGCGGGGCTTTGTCGGAGTCTTGCAGCTTGTCGCCTTGTTCCTTGATCAGCTTTTCAAGCTGATAGCACATCTGATCACCCTGGTTACGCAGGCTGGCAAGTTCAACCTTTTTCTTATCCTCTTCGGCATGAAGTGCGGCATCTTCTTGCATGCGTTTAATCTCGCTTTCCGAGAGACCAGACGACTGTTCGATGCGTACGGATGCTTCCTTGTTCGTGCCGAGATCCTTGGCAGAAACATTGAGAATGCCGTTCTGGTCGACGTCGAACTTGACTTCGATCTGCGGCATGCCGCGGGGGGCCGGCGGAATTCCTTCCAACGTGAACTCGCCGAGCACTCGGTTGTCGGCAGCCATTTTCCGCTCGCCTTGGAAGACCTTCACGGTCACTCCGGTTTGATTGTCAGCGGCAGTGCTGAAAACTTTTTTCTTTTCCGCCGGAATCGTCGTGTTACGTTCGACCAGCGCCGTCAGCACGCCGCCTTCGGTCTCGATACCGAGAGTCAGCGGCGTGACGTCCAACAACAAGACGTCTTTGCGGTCGCCCGCCAGGACGCTGCCTTGAATCGCAGCGCCAACGGCTACGACTTCATCAGGATTGACGCCCTTGTGCGGCTCCTTGCCGAAGATTTGCCGGACGATTCCTTGAACCTTGGGAATGCGAGTCGAACCGCCAACGAGTACGACCTCGTCGATATCGCTGGGTGATAGTTTGGCGTCCTTCAAGGCTTGCATGACCGGCTTCTTGCACCGCTCGAAGAGCGAATCGGTCATTTCCTCGAACTTGGCCCGCGTGATCGTAATTTGCAGGTGCTTCGGACCCGACGCGTCAGCCGTGATGAACGGCAAGTTGACGTCCGTCTGCGGCAAACTGCTCAGTTCTCGCTTGGCCTTCTCGCACGCTTCTTGAAGGCGTTGCAGGGCCATCGTGTCTTTGCGCAAGTCGATGCCCTGTTCCTTCTTGAATTCGTCCGCGACATGGTGGATCAACGCCTGGTCAAAGTCGTCACCACCGAGATGCGTGTCGCCACTGGTGCTGATGACTTGGAAGACACGACCGGCTCCGTTGCCGTCTGCATCGGCGTCTCCAGCGTCTGCGACAGCCAATACTGACACGTCAAATGTTCCGCCACCCAGGTCGAAAACGACGATCGTTTCATCTTTTTTCTTGTCCAACCCGTAAGCCATCGCGGCAGCCGTAGGTTCGTTGATAATACGAGCCACTTCCAAACCAGCGATCTGACCGGCATCTTTCGTCGCTTGGCGCTGCGCGTCGTTGAAATAAGCGGGCACCGTAATCACGGCCTTATTGACCTTATGACCGAGGTACGACTCGGCCGCTTCTTTCAACTTGCGAAGCGTCGTCGCGGAGATCTCTTGAGGTGTGTATTCCTTATTGCCAATGCCGACCTTCACATAGTCGGTCGGTCCGCCAACGACTTTGTAGGGAACCATCTTTTCTTCGCCCGCCACCTCGTCGTGTCGTCGACCCATGAATCGCTTGATCGAGTAGACCGTCCGCGTTGGGTTCGTAACGGCTTGTCGGCGAGCGGGCTCGCCAACCAGCGTTTCGCCTTTGTCGGTAAACGCGACGACGCTCGGCGTCAACCGATTCCCCTCGGCGTTCGGAATGACTTTCGCTTCCGTGCCTTCCATCACGGCAACAACCGAATTGGTTGTACCGAGATCGATGCCGATGATTTTTTCGCCTTGCGCCATCTTTCGCTCCTTTGTCTTAAGGTTTTGTGCCCGTTATTCGATCGCTGACACGAAACTTATGCGCGATCTTAAGTCTTATTTTCAGTGTTAGTTAGAACTGCTCCCGGCAAGCGTCGAGAACTCCTCGCCTTGGAATGCAAAGACCGTGCCAGCGGCATCGCAAGGTTGGCACCAACTCCATAAGTCACCGACACGCAATTAGTTGCGTCTTGCTGTTCAATATTCGATAGAAGTAGAACCGGGCGTTGCCTGCCATTTTGACATCGGAAACGAGCAGGCACATTTCTTCACGATCCGCACGTCGCTACCTGGTGTGGCGGTCAAATTGACACGATGGTTGCCCATCGTTACAAGTGGACGGCAGCTGCGGCGCCATCGACGTTGGCAGCCGAAACCGTCAACAAGGTGTCGTGACATGCCCGAAGAGCAATCGACGAATGCACTCTCCCCTGAGCAGTTGGCGGACGAAGTCAGCCGCATCGATGGGGAACTCGTCAAGTTAATGAATGAGCGCGCCAAAGCAGCCGAGCATCTGGCTCGTGCAACCGAGGGCGAGAAATCAGCATCGCGAGGCGTCGAGCAGCAGTTGTTGACGGTGCTTAGTGCAAGTCGGGGTCCGCTCGCAGAACGCGCGCTAAGAGCGACGTTTCGCGAACTTATCAGCGGCTGCCAGTCGTTGGTCAAACCGATTCGAGTTGCCTATCTGGGACCGCTTTACAGTTACAGTTACCTCGCAACCGTCGAACGATTCGGTGCCAGCGCGGAACTGGTGCCAGTTTCGACGATCGCAGCCGTTTTTGAAGAGTTGAATCGCGGAAATGCAGACTTCGGCGTCGTTCCGCTGGAGAATTCAACCGATGGGCGAGTCGTCGATACGCTCGGCATGTTCGCGCGGCTACCGGTACGGATCTGTGGCGAAGTTCAACTGCGAATCCATCATAATCTTCTCGCTAAGTGCTCTCGCGACGACATCACGGAGGTTTACAGCAAGCCACAAGCTCTCTCGCAGTGTCGAGAATGGCTTGCGAAGCATCTCCCGAATGCACGCACCATCGAAATGACCAGCACTGCCGCCGCCGCCCAGCTCGCGTCTGAAAAGCCAGGAGCTGCAGCCGTTGCCAGTCGATTGGCGGCAACAAACTATGGCCTCGATTTCGTCGCCGAAAACATCGAAGATAACCCGCACAATGTAACTCGATTCGCTGTGATCGGGGGAGAGGTCGCACCTCCTACCGGAAAGGACAAGACGGCCGTCATGTTCGAGATCCCGCACAAGCCAGGATCTCTGGCTGACGTGATGACGATATTCAAGCGTGAAAAACTGAATATGACGTGGATTGAGTCCTTTCCCATGGCTGGTGGAAAGAGCGAATATCTGTTTTTCATTGAACTAGAAGGGCATCAGACCGACGCAAAGGTCGATCGAGCACTGCAGTCGCTGGCCAAGAAGACCGTTCGCCTGGAAGTCTTAGGCTCTTATTTCACAGCAGAACCCATCGACTGATATGGTTGACACAATGTTCACCCATTTCTACGATGAGGGGCTTTGCTACCCAAACCGTTATCCCGTAAGGGAATCAGTTACATTTGCCAGTCCAATGAGGCACTCCGATGGCGGTTCCGAAGAGAAAACATTCCAATTCACGTACCGGCAAGCGGCGTTCCCATAACGCGTTGAAGCCGAAGCAGTTAACGTTCTGCCCAAAATGCAGCGGGGCATTGCCCACACACGTCGTTTGCCCGACGTGCGGCTATTACATGGGACGCACGGTAATCGAGTCGGGTGAGGCTGGGTCTTGAGTAAAGTCGCGTTCCTGTTTCCAGGCCAAGGTGCTCAATCTGTCGGGATGGGGCGGGAAGCTTGCGATTCGCTTCCTGCCGTTCGCGATTTGTTCGATCGCGCGAACGCCGTCCTGGGATATGACCTGGCACAGCTGTGCTTCGAAGGCCCAGCGGATCGACTCGACTCGACGGTCTATAGTCAGCCCGCACTGTTCGTCTGCGGCTTGGCTGGACTCGAGCTGCTAAAGGCGGCGTCAGCCGAACTAATTGACTCGGTGGCCGCAACGGCTGGTTTGAGCCTTGGTGAGTATACCGCACTCGTCTTTGCTGGTGCGATGGACTTCGAGACAGGCTTGACCGTCGTGAAGACTCGCGGCGAGGCGATGCAGGCCGCTTCCGATGCAACGCCAAGCGGAATGGTGAGCGTACTGGGTCTTGAGCCCGATGTGATCGAGAAGCTTTGTGACGAAGCTCGTGGCGATGGGATCTTACAAATTGCAAATTACCTGTGCCCTGGGAATACTGTCGTTTCTGGAAACAAGGATGCATGTGCGCGAATCGCGACGTCGGCTGAGGCGGCCGGGGCGATGAAAGCAATACCGCTGGCTGTTGCTGGCGCATTTCACACCGCCATCATGCAGCCGGCACTTGAGCGTCTGACGACCGCGCTGGCCACCGCCAAGATTTCAGCGCCGAGAATTCCCGTGATTTCCAACGTCGATGCTCGACCGCATAACGATCCAGAAGAGATCCGAGCTCTGCTGGTCCAGCAAGTCGTCTCGCCCGTGCGGTGGGAAGACTCGATGCGATACTTGCTCGATGACGGTTTTGATTTGTTTTACGAGGTAGGTCCGGGGCGAGTCTTACGCGGGCTTATGAAACGCATTAATCGTAAGACTGCATGCGAAGGCGTCACCGTTTAGGCTCACGATCGACGCGAACACATACAAGGTACTCAGCACTATGTCCGAACAACCTATTCGCTCGATAACCGTCAATCTCTCGGAGCAAGTCGCCATTGTAACGGGAGCCTCCCAAGGCTTGGGGCAAACGATGGCAACCGAATTGGCCGCGAACGGGGCCAAGGTCGCCTGTGTGGCCCGCAATGCCGATAAACTGGCCGAGACCGTAAAAGCAATCATCGACGCAGGTGGCGAAGCTGCCGCATTCAGCTGCGATGTAACCGACCGAGCGAGTGTGGACAAGCTGGTTGACGATGTGGTCGAGAAATGGGGAAAGCTAGACATCCTGGTAAACAATGCCGGGATCACTCGAGATAATCTTTTGCCGCGCATGACCGACGAAGAATGGGACGACGTGATTTGCACGAACCTGCGCGGCGCGTTTCTCTTTGCCCGAGCCGCATCACGGATCATGATGCGAGCTCGCAGCGGCCGAATCATTAACATCTCCAGTGTGTCCGGATTAATTGGCAATCAGGGTCAAACAAATTATTCAGCTTCCAAGGCGGGGCTAATCGGTTTGACTCGGAGCCTGAGTCGCGAACTGGCAGGCCGCAAGGTGACGGTTAACGCAGTGGCACCTGGCTTCATTGCCACGGAAATGACCAAAGTTCTGGAAGCGAAGTACGGCGACGCATTTCGCAACGAAATCAAAGCCAAAATCCCCGCCAAGCGAATGGGAACCCCCGCAGAAGTCGCAGCCGCAGTATTGTTCCTGGCGAGCCCGGCGGCTTCCTACACAACCGGTGCGGTCCTGACCGTCGACGGCGGGATGACGGGATAAGCAACAAATTCGGTCATGGCGCACCAGCCTTGACCTGTCTTATGAGAATCCTCTATCTTGTGGAGCTTGATTCGCAAGAAAACAGTCTGAATTGATTTTGAACGAACTGGCGTAGTGCGAGCCACCGATGGCTCATATCTTTCAATAAATTAGGAGGACCGCGAAGGTGGCATCTGTCCCTGAACGCGTGATTGACATCGTCGCTGAGCAACTTGGTGTTGATAAAGAAAAGATCACCCCAGAGACCTCATTCGTCAACGACCTAGGTGCCGACTCGCTCGACACGGTTGAACTAGTGATGGAACTGGAAGAAGAATTCGATATCAACATTCCAGACGACGCGGCTGAAAAGATTCAGACCGTCGGTCAAGCGATCGATTTTATCGAGAAGTCTCAAAATTCCTAACGACGAAACAGTAGCACCAGAAATGAAACGACGAGTCGTCGTAACCGGTCTCGGTGTCGTTACATCGCTAAGCTGTCAGGTTGACGATCTTTGGAATCGCATCCTGGCTGGCGAAAGTGGGGTTCATGCCCTGCGTTGTTTCGACACCGAAGAGTTTAAGGTCAAGTTCGGTGGAGATATCCACGACTGGGACCCGAGCGAGTTTCTTGCGCCGAAAGAAATCAAGCGCATCGATCGCTTCACGCAATTTGCGATGGTGGCAGCCACCAAAGCCATCCGCGACTCCGGTCTCGACTTCAAAACCGAAGAACCGTTTCGCTGCGGTGTCATTCTTGGTTCTGGAATCGGCGGTCTGGGTGAGATCGAAGAGCAGATGTTTAAGCTGTTCGAAAAAGGACCGTCGCGCGTCTCTGCGATGACCGTCCCGAAGATGATGCTTAACGCGGCTGGTGGTCACATCTCGATCGAGTATGGACTTCGAGGTCCCAATTACACCGTCGCAACTGCCTGTGCGAGTGCAACCAACGCCATCGGCGACGCCCTGAAGACGATTCAATACGACGACGCGGATGTCATGATCACCGGCGGGACAGAAGCCGCGATGACACGCATGGGACTAAGTGCGTTCACAAACATCAAAGCGTTGTCGTCGCGTAACGTAGATCCGTCGCGCGCCAGCCGCCCGTTCGATCTGGACCGCGACGGCTTTGTTTTCAGCGAGGGTGCGGGCTTGCTGGTCTTCGAGGAATTAGAACATGCGAAGGCTCGCGGTGCGAAGATCTACGCAGAAGTGATCGGCTACGGAGCGAGCGGAGACGCAGGGCACATTACGCAGCCCGACGAACATGGCACCGGTGCGGCTTACGCGATGGCTGCGGCGTTACGAGATGCGAAGATCGATCCGACTACCATCGATTACATCAACGCGCACGGAACCAGCACGCAACTCGGTGACAAGGCGGAAACGCTCGCCATAAAGGACGTGTTTCGCGAATATGCCAAGTCGGTGAGCATTTCTAGTACAAAAAGTTCGTTGGGACATTCGCTCGGTGCCAGCGGTGGTATCGAGTTGATACTGGCTGCGAAGGCAATCGGGGCCAATGTAGTTCCACCGACCATTAATTTGGATACGCCCGATCCAGAATGCGATTTGGATTACACGCCAAACCAGCCCCGTGAACGGCGTATCGACTATGCGATGAGCAACAGCTTCGGATTCGGCGGTCACAACGCATCGGTCATCATTCGGCGACTGCCTAACGGCCAAGCCTAGCCAACTCGCCGACGCGAAAAGCACCGGTAGGCCGAATCAAGCAAACCGTTGCCCAGCCGGAACTTCGGTCGCAAATCGCGGCGATCTAGGTCGCGCAAAGCGTTCTAGTACAAATCGGTTTGCGCAGCTACGGCATCGGTTTGCGACCTCGGTCCGGCCTACAGTGAATAATCCGCGGTAACGATCTCGCCGACGCAAAAAGATTCGCGAGATTTACGCTACTGTTGAATCGGCGCGGCACTGACTCGGGTTGGATCGAACGCTGCGTTTCGTAATACTCCCGCTCCAGTCGCTGCATCACGCACGGCTTCCGTTGCTGGCGGCGTTTCAGGCACCGTCGGCTGATCCGGCTGAGGAACAGGCCGCGAATCGGTGTCCCGATCAACTGCTGGCATGATCCGCTGCTCGACGGGGCCACGACTGACTGGCCAGGGCCACGAGATGATGTAGTTCAGCAGACGCGGGGACTTGCGTCGCGATTCATCGAGCCGAGCGGCATCGTACTGAGCTTTGCCAGGCCACGGACCTTCGCTCAGATAGACCTCGTTGTAATCCAGCAACGATCCTTTCTGGAGATGAACGTTCTTGATTGCCAGCGAGTATTCCAACAAGCCACGGTAGTACGTCGTTTCGGCGTCGGCCAGGCGGCGTTGGGCATCTAGGAGGAGATCGAGCAGCCGCGTCTTCTCGTTCTCGTCAGCGTCTTGATAACCGCTCTCCAACGCATCGAGATGTTGCTTCGCGGCTACACGTCGATTGTAACTTGTCTGTGAAACTCCGTAGGATCGATCGACTTCGGCAACGGCTTCTGCCAGTTGGTGAACGACTTGCTTCTCTTGTTCTTCAAGGACGGCACGTTCGCGGTTCAGTTGCAATTCGGCATTTCGTACGCCCGCGTGACCTTGTCGGTAGCCAACTGGCATCTGGACTTCCAAGCCGAGTTGCCACTCTTGAAAATCGCCTGTGGTGAGATCTTGATAGGCGTTGTCGAAACGACCAGCCTGGCGTTCGGAGTTCAGCAAGTCGTGTCCCAACCCGCGGAATCGATATCGTCCGATTGCATCGACGCGGGGCAAAAGAAAGTTGCGACTCGCCGCCAACTCCAACTCGCGACTCTTTACCTTCCACTTCTGCCGACGAAGTTCGGCTCTCCGATTTAACGACTCGACGAGCAGTTCTTCCCAGTCGAAGACGACTCGCGCCATCGCCGGCTCTTGCGAAGGGCGAATCATTCGTCCATCGCTGGCCATAACGCCCATCAATCGGCGAAGGCGACGTTCGCTCGCCTGAACGCCACCCGATCCACGCAACGTGTTCGTGCGAACGTTATCGCTTGGCCGCCCGGCTAACGCATTCTGAACTTCTTCTTCGAGGCGATAGTACTGCTCCCGAGCCTGTGCTTCCTTCTCGGCTTCACCGCCGCGGCGATTCGTGACGAACAAGGCGTTAATGCTCCGCCATGTTTCCAACGCACGATCGCGAGCCGCAATTTTCGCGTCGAGGTCACGATACGCAAAGTACAGTTCCCAATACGCGTTCTCGACGTCGTTCACCAAGTTCCGAACGGCGATTTCGAAATCGACCAAGCTGATGTCGGTGTTGATTCGAGCCAGAAGCACACCGTTCATCGCACCGGGTCGGCCATCTGGGCCCGCGATGCGATTAAAGTCGGCACCCGCACCCTGCGCCAACGCCTGCCTGAACTCGCCTTCGACTTGCACCAACCAAGGCAGATTCGGGTCATTGTTACCCGGTGAGTTATTGGAATCGTAACCGATGATTTTACGGATGGCGAACTCGCCGCCCGTGGCAGATCGCTTGGACAACTGTGCCTGATAGCTATGCAGATCTTGTTGGAAGAGTCTCGTTCCGCCGCCAAAGAAGATGTTGTTCAGAGCGCGGTCATTCTTCTCAAAGTAAACCTGTGACTCGAACGAAGCGTCGAAAGCGCTGAGTGCCGCTTCAACACCAAATCGGGGATCCGTTTCTTCGATCGCCGGATCGTACAACGTGCGAATGTTGTCAGGCGACTGGAGCACTAGCGCGCCGAGGTCTCGCATCACCTGCGAATTCGCGAGCGCAGTTTGAATGGCTTCGTCGAGCGTCATATTCCAGAAGTCTGGCGGAGCGTCGTCTGACAAGGTGAGCGGGGACGGAGTGCCGGCGATTTCCTCATAGCTGATCGTTTCAACATCTGGAGAAGACAGTTCCGTCGCGGCTCCTTGGTAATGCGAGAAGTCGGGATCGAACTGGAATTCCTTCGCCTTGCGCAGCGAACAACCTTGCAAGCCGGTCGCGACCGCTAGCAGTATCGTTATCGTTGCTCTCAGCTTTCGATGCATATCCAAATTCGCTCCACCACGTGAACCTGCTGAAGAGCGCAGTTTCATCGCTGTCGTAATTCATCGGCCAGAAGGCAAACTCGTCAAAACTGTTTTTTTCGTTACGATCGGTAAATCTGGAACTTTACCCACGCTATCGTGGCAATTTTGCGAACACTCGCAGGATGGGAAACGATTATTCACGCTCAACCGGGCGAACCCCGTCAAACTTGCCTGTCAAAACAGTCAAAATAAGTAGACACGCGGCTATACTGAGAGGAATGCGCGGTGACACTACCTCTCCACAAATCGAAGGCAGCGACGAGGCTTGGAGCGAGATCGAAACCTTGGTCGACGAGACGGCCAAGCTCGCTCGAATGCCGATGTCTCCCCACGAGTTCCACAGCGAACTCGTCAAGCGACTCGTGCAAACAACCAATGCTCGCTCCGCCGCCGTTTGGTGTCAGAACGGAGACAAACGGTATTCGGTCGCAG
>CAUJKL010000262.1 GCA_963204995.1 Planctomycetota bacterium
TCGCGGTCAAGAGTACCGTACTCGCTAGTATCGTGTCTTCGACGCTTCACATCCAAGACGTTTCGTCGTGCCGATCGGTTGCCTCGGCTGCCGGTCGAGGCAAACTGGCGTTCAGTGCAACGGTGCGATCCACCGAACTCAGTTCGGGGCAGTGACCATTGTAGTCGAATCTAAGGGCGGGTTTCGCACTTTTTTTGGACTGCGGTGACTTGTCACCGCTTTGCTCTCCAGTGCGAAGCACTTTTTCAGCATCACCGCAACTTACCTAGGATTGCGAATAATTGGCTCCAAGTCGAAAATACCAAAGCGGCGATGAATCGCCGCACTCCAAAAAGTGCAAAACCCGAATCTAAGGGCGGGGGGGAAGTTTAGGGGGCCTGCAAACGGCAGCGTTGGTGGCCCAGGACGACAACACCTGTGTCAGATACGCCAAAATCGTTGCGCGCCACTGTCTAACCGTCATTTGTATTTTCTTGTCAATCGAAGACTTCAGTGGAATTGCGTCCGACGCATCAACACGCCAGCGCGTAGGAAACCGGCAGTCGGCGATGAGTCTGTTTGCACTAGAACTGGTGCGCCATCTGGCTGGCCTTGCCCAGCGATCATTCGCTAGTGCAACAACGGGGACAGGCACCTAGCCCGCATTTCTCATCGTAGGCCGGATCGAAGGTCGCAACCCCTTGCCGGAGCTTCGCAAACGCAAATTGCTTGAAATCATGGTGTCTCGTAAATCCACCCGACAACTGCGACCGAAGTTCCGGCAGATGCGGCGTTTGCTTCGATCCGGCCTACAACTGATGAGAAATGCGGGCTAGCTTGCACAAGTTATTTCCAACGTCCCTCTTGGATTGGCTCGGTGCCAGTCCCCGTTTTTTGAGCCACGACCATTTATGAATTCGTTGCCCTTAATCGCCCGTGATTCTTGCAACAAGGGGGTTTCGAATGCCAACTCTAATCGTCCGGTTCGATGAGACCTGGTAGCGTGCCGGTGTGAAGCGGCTGGTTGCCGGTTGATTCTGTTGTCTGTGTGGATTGCAGCCAGGCGATTAGGTCCGCCATATCCTGCTTTGTTAGTTTCTTTTCCAATCCTTCGGGCATGAGCGATTTTCCGCTGCTGGTCAGTTCCTCGATTTGTCCTCGCAAAATCGTCTCGGTCTTGTTCTCTTCACGCTTCAAGGTGATGCTGGTCGCCGTCTGTGCTGTAATCATGCCGGTCACGATGCGTCCGCTGGTATCGACGCAGACGTACTGTTCATAGTTTGGCAACAGATAACGATTGGGATCCAGCACATGCACCAGCAACGCCCTTGCATCGTGTGATGCCGAAGAAGTCAGGTCCGGCCCGACGGCATGTCCGGTGCCCGCGATCTTGTGACAGGCCATGCAGTCGCGCTTGAAGACTGTTTCGCCGTGAGCCCGATCGCTTTTGAATGATAGAGCGGCCTCATATTCCGCAATCACATCCGCACGCGCTCCGCCAACTTCGTCTCCGAATAAACGTGTGGCCAGTGAGCGAATCGTGTCGTTCTCGTGCTGAAGCAGCAGGGCTCGGCGCGACATCTCGATACTGGCTGCCGACGCGTCGCCCGCCTCGGCGGCGCGAAGCAGTGCGGTCGTTCTGTCCTCGCGTGACAGCAAGGCTTCGGTGATCTGACGACGGACTGCCGGCGAATGCTCGCGCCATCGGTCAAGCAGAATTGCGCTGACCGCGGGATCGGAATAGACGGACAGCGCGCCAACGGCGGCAAGCTGAACTGGCTCCGGCTGCCGGATATCGATCAGAGCTTCCAGCGTTTTGTGGGCTGCCTCGAATCCTGTACAGCCGAGCAATTGGATGGCCGCCTGTCGCTTCGATGGATCCGCCGTTTCGTCGCGTGCGGTATGGTCCGCGGTGTCGAATAGCCGCTTCAGGAATCCGGCTGTTTCAGGACGACGGGTTGCGTTTACGGTCAACGGAGTCCCCGTGCGGCGCATGGCATTTCCGAGCACCGCCACGAACTGAAACTGCGGGCTGTTGTCTTTCAACGTGACCGTATTCGCGGCGATCGCGTCCAGAACGCGGTCGATTTCGTTTTGTTCACCGCGCGAGCCGACGACGGTCAGCAGTTGTTCAAGAAGTCCGCGACCGGTGGAACTTGTGCTGAATGCTCGATCGTCGAGGATTTCGACGAACATGCGATCGGCCAGCCCGTTCGTGGAACTCAGCACTGCCGTGCGGATCCACGGATCATCGGCGAACTTCCGCGCCATCCCCGCCAGCGCTGCCGCGGCGCGCGGGTCATTGCTGGCGCCCAGCGAGAATGCGAGTTGAAACTGAATGCGTGGATTGGCGTCATTGGCTTGCTCCAGCAGTTGATCCAGCAGTTTCGGCTTTGCGTCCAGCCGCGGTTCCGCCAGCCGCATCGCGTGTTCCCGCACGCCCGCGTGCGCGTCGCGGAGACCGCGCGCGATGTCCTCGTCGGTCAACGAATCAAGTCCTTCGAGTGACCACAGCGCGTGCAATCGCGCCTGCGGCATTAAGCTGTCGGCCAGCAATTGTCGCAGCGCGGGAACAGCCGCACGATCCAGTCGCTCGAAAATCAATCGATGCACCGTTTCACGCCACCAGCCGTGCGGGCTTTCCAGAAACGCAACAAGTTCCACGGAAGTGGCGTCGGCGAGCCGCGGAGAACCCGGATATTTGAAGTTCGCTGGCGCGATGCGATAGATCCGCCCGTGCTCGCGGCCGTGTTTGAAATCGATGAACTTCGTAACGTCCAGAGGGACGTGAATGGTCTCCAGAATCTCGCGACTCATGTCTAACACGTACAGCGTTCCGTCTGGGGCATTGACGAAATTCACCGGTCGAAACCAATTGTCGGACGAGCGGACAAATTCGGTCTGCTCGTCAGCTCGATGCGACGTGAACGTGGCACCGTTGGGAGACAGCGTTCTGCGATGAATCAAGTTGTTCTGGGCTCCGCCTATGAAAATGTTGCCGTAGTACTCCGCCGGATACGCACCACCGCGGTACACGGTGACTCCGGCCGCGGCATCAAGCACGTGATGGCTGGCACCGGCCGACGTGGGCGCCCGTTGGCCATGCGCGATGCGGCGGCTGGAACGAATTTGACGCCAGCGTTCCAGCGGGCTGATTCGATAGCTTGGAACCGGTCCAGGTGCGATATTGGACACCGCTCGAGGCACGGCCAGATACGGATTCCGCTCGAGATAGTGCTGCGGTAGGACGGCGTGTTGCAGCGGCTGCGATTCGCTGCAAAGAAACCGATTGCCCCAATCGTCGAACGTGTTGCCGAACTGCACCGTGCCGGTGATCGTCTCGAACTTCCGAGTCACGGGGTCGAAGCGGAAGTCCCGGCCGTCGACACTGATTCCCGGCGCATCGGGTTGATCACCCGGCCGGACAGTGCCGCCGTTTCCTGCCGTCGAACCATAGATCTTGTGATCCAGCCCCCATTTCAAATTGTTTAGCATGGCCTGTTGGTTGTCCGTGCCGAAACCCGTGAAGACGCGCTCGCGCACGTCCGCCCGGTTGTCGCCGTCGGTGTCCTTCAGATACCAGATGTCCGGTGGTGCCGCGACAAACACGCCGCCTTTCCAGGGCACAACACCGCCCGTCCACAACAGTTGCTCGGCGAATGTATGACTTTCATCAAACACACCGTCGCCATCAGTGTCTTTCAGAAGACGTAAGCTGCCGATCGGTTGCTTGCCCGGCCGCGGCTTGTAGGGGTAGTCACGCATCTCGCAGACATAGAGGTTGCCCTGTTCGTCAAACGCCGCGGCGATGGGATCGTTGACCAGCGGCTCGCGAGCAACGAGCTGCATTTCGAACCCGCCGACGGTTTCGAACGAACGCAGCACGTCTTCGATTGGTTTCGGCGGGACGGGCTTGAGAAATGCCTTCAGCTCTTCGTCGGTATGCTCGCGAGCACCTGGATCGATTATCAGCGGATCGTCGCGGGCAATCTCCGAAGGATGCCCAGTGGACGGCACACCGCCCGCCTCGCGGATCTTCATCAGGATGTCGCGAGACCGCTCGAAGTACGCGATGACCTGGGCACGCTGCGGAAACTCGCGTTTTTCGTGAACGTCGATCTGTCCGTCGATGGCCGCGACCAGTGCGTCCAGCGACTCGCGATCGTACGGTGCCTTGCCATTCAGATAAACATAGACTGGATTCGTGTGCGATTCGGCGTCCGGCGTTTCGAGCGGAGAAAGCGAGAACGCCCGCGCGGCGATCCAGGCCGACTGGTCCAGTTCGATCTCCTGCTCGAATTCAATCCAGTTGCCCCGGCCCGCTGACGGGGGCACGGTTAGCTCGTGAACGATGCGGCCGTTGGCGATTAATTGCACGTTCGTCACGGGTGCCACTTCGGAGCGGACTCGGACCGTTGCTGTCACGCGATGGGAACCGTCAACCCGTTTGTCGAACCGCGACCCCGGACGACATCCATCGACCTCCAGCAGGATCAGCGGGCCACTGGTGAAAAAGCTTCGCCCGTCGGCCATGCCGCGCAACCAGCCTTCGATGCTCGGCTTTCGATCGCTGTAAACGTACGTCTTGCAATCGCCCAGCTTCCGGCAGGCTGGGTAATCACAGGCACCGGTCGCCGGGACGCGGAAGCCCGCATTCAACAGGTGATACCAGTCAATCAGTCCAATTCCGCGATACACGCCAAACTGCAACAGTTCGACGCCATCGACGTTCCCCTGCACGACATCGGCATAGATTTCCTGCGCATAGCCGCCATGCGCATAAAACGAAAGTCCGCCAGCCTCGCGCGCCTTGTGGCCAAGCTGACCGTACGGCGGCCAGTTGTTCGCATTGTACGACTGGTCGGGCATGATGAGTTGGTCGAGCAGGAACAGGTTCAGGTGTCCGTAGGTGGCCGTGCGGTATTCTTCGCCCGATAGGATGGCATAGTCGCCGCGTGACCGGATTGAGCGCTTGCCCAGACCGCGTACCTGGGGCGACTCCATGCGGTTCATGAATCCCGCGTAAGGGCCCGCCGGGTTGTTGTAAGCCAGGACAGTTGCAAAGTGGATGTCTTCGGCTTCCAGCAGATCGAGGATGAGATTGTCGTCCGCTTCGTCGCAGCGCTGGATATGGATGTGTGGGTCGCCGGACCAGTACCCTGCGTCAGACATCGGCACGCTCTTGTTGAGTGTGACTTCGACCGTCCGTTTCCGCCCGGCTCGTACGTGCGTGGTCACGGTTGCCGGCGTGAATTCGAATCCCTTCCAGACTTCCACACGAACCGTTCCGGCGGGCACATCGACCGTGGACTTTCCGTTTGAATAAAAGTATCGGCCCAGGTAGCGAATGGGCGCTTTCGTTTGCCGATTGCCCCAACCGGATTGCGGCCAGATGCCGGTCAGGCTATGCCGCTTGAGGTCGTGA
>CAUJKL010000263.1 GCA_963204995.1 Planctomycetota bacterium
ATCGACCAACACCATGTAAACGAAGGCATCGAGATTGTCGGCGTGCTGCTTCCAAGGTTTCTTTTCGGGCTTCTTGTCGAGTGAACCATTCTTCAGCTTCTGCACTTCCTCGGCCTGATAGCGGCTGAGCCAAGCGATTCCGTTCTCCAACACGCCGGGCACGATCGCGACGTCATTCTGTGTCGCGAGTTGCAGGCCGTGGACTACGACGGCGGTCGTGTGCGGATAACTTCGCTCGCCAAAACCGCTGAACCAACCCCAGCCTCCGTCGCCGAGTTGCATGTTGGTTAGCTTCGTGACGCCTTCTTTCACCATTCGCTCCAACTCAGCTCGCTCGAACACCGGGTTGCGATCGAATCGCTTCCATTGAGTCGCGCGTTCGCGATCGTCGCCGATCTCTTGTGCATTCAAGTTCGTTCGCTTATCGCGAATCGCTTCGAGATCGAGCTTCATGTCGAGCAGAACCTTCTGCGTCACGACGCTGGGCAGGAAACGATTCAACGTCTGCTCGGTACAGCCGTAGGGATACTCGGCGAGGTAAGGCAAGGCATCGACCATCGCGCCGGCTAAGGTCGGCGAATAGCGTATTTCGAGGACGGATTGTTCGACGCGCCGTTCGCTGGGGACGCGAATCGTGACTTGGGCGCTGTCGGCATCGGGGCGCACGGTGCCAGCCCACGACTCTGTCTTCAGCATGCCATGCACATGACATGGGAACTGCATCTCAATGGCATCCGACTCCTCGTCGGTCAACGCTTTCATGCGAATCGTCGTCGTGCCTTCACGCACCACGCGGACTCGCCAATCGACGCGTTGTTCACCGCCGGCGGGAATCTTCACCTGCACGACATTGTCGGTCAGCGGTTGCAGCTCGTCGGTCGGCAGTTCCAGCTCGACGGACACTTGCTTCTCGGTGGTTAAATAGTTGTGGACGTTGGCCGAGAGAACGACTTCGTCCTTTTCGATGAAGAAGCGTGGAGCCTGTAAGCGGATGATCAAATCTTTTTGCGTGATGACTTCCGCTTCGCCTGATCCGACTTTCGTGCCATGGCCAATACCCCACACTTTGATCTTCCAAGTCGTCAGATTCTCGGGCATGGCGAGCGACACTTCGGCGCGGCCTTTGTCGTCCGTATCGAGTGTGCCGACCCAAAGTGCCGTGTCGGCGAAATTGGTTCGCACGGTTGGGGGTATCGGAGTCGGAGTCGGCGCGCCATCTCCGGACTCCCCTGCTGCGTCGACATCCATCAGCGCGGGTCCGGCCATACTTTCCATCGCCGCCGCCATCGGCATTGCCCTCTCTTCCATCACTCCGAACATCGCCCCGCCACTGCGATCCAGTCGACTCCCGCTCTTGCGTTTACTGAGTAGAACGGCACCTTCCTCATCGGCAACTGTGTTCCCAAAGATGCCCAGGAAGTTCATCGTCTGCTGATTCCGTTGCGGGAAATTTGCGATATACCGTTCGAGGCTGGTCTGTTGCGAAGGCTGATGATGGCGTCGCCATTTCCAGAAGAACTCTTTGATATCGCCGACATTCGAACCGCCGGAGATATACTCCAGCGACTTGTCATAGATGCTGACGACGGTCGAACCGTGAAAGTCCTCTCCATTGGCTTCCGTGACGTGCAGCTTGACGTTCGCCTTCTCGCCCGGCTTGTAGGTCTCGGCCGAAGGCAGCACTTCGATGTTGAGAATTCGTTCTTCGGGAGGCACGACGATCTCTTTGGCCTCGCTGTAAGCATTGCCCTCGGTGATCGTCACCGCTTCGACGAAGAAATTGGGCATGTCTTTTTTGACGACCGCGATCTCTTCGACCGTACTCTTGCCGCGCAAGCGGAGGAGCTTGGGCGGCAGATAAACGCCGTTAGACGGTCGCACGAACAGCAACACGGTGCTGCCGATGCGATCGGTGTTGATTTGCAGTTTGACCGTGTCGCCGGCGCGATATTCGGCCTTGTCCGGAATCAATTCGAGATGATTGAAGCGATAGTCGCGTCCATCAAAACCTTCGCCGATCACCGTGAACAGATAGCCGCCCTCGATCGTGTGACCGGCATCGTCGGTGATCTTGCTGGCGAGTCGATACTGGCCCTTCGCTGTCGCATCAAGCTTCAGTTCGGCACGACCTTCGTCTCCGGTGCGAAGCGGCCACGACTGAACTGCGGTTTCGATTGGCTCGCCTTTCGCGTCGTAACCGATCTTGTATAGCGTCGCCGTTCCCTCGCCGGAGACGGGACGATTGTCGAGCGTTTGTGCCAGGAAGTGGGCTTGAATCGTGTCGCCCACGCGGAAGTAGCCGCGATCCACCCAAGTGAAGACTTTGAACGGTTGTCGAGCGACTAATACATTTCCCTGCCCGACGATTGTGCGACGCGACTCGTCGCGAACTTCGGCGGTGATGCTGTACTTGTGATCCGAGTCGCCGTGAATCGCCTTGGCCAATTCGGTGTCGATCTCGACACTTACGGTTCCGTCTGCGCCGATTGGTACTTCGCGATCCATCACGACTTCCGGAGGATCGAATCCGCCATGCCACCACCAAGGCATCGGTCGCACGCACCCCGCCCACTTACTCCAGCCCGGATACCACGCGTAGTCGTAGCCGAACCACCAGTAACCCGAGCCGTAACACCAATCCCACGGTCGAATCGGATACCAGTTCTGTGAGTGCTTGGTCCTGAGAACTTTGTACTTGACTGTAGCGTTCGTGACGGGAGCGCCGAAGTAATAGCGAGCATTGATCTTGGCGGTAATCTTCTCGCCCAGTTGCACCGGCTTGTCGGGAGCGTCGATCGTCACTTCAAACTCCGGCTTCTTATACTCCTCGACACGGAAGCCAACGGCCTGATGCCCGACAACGTTTAACGAATAGCTGCCCAACGTGGCATCCATCGGAACGGCGTAGTTCCCTTCCAGGCCACCGTATTGATCGGCCTTCATGCTCCAGGATTGCACGACTTCGTGTTTCGGGTCGCGAAGTTCCAATGCGAAATCTTGACCGGCGAATTGAGACACATCGGCTTGGTCATACTGGGCGTGTCGCACCCAGAACTTGAACTTCATCTCATGGCCGGGGCGATAGACGGGACGATCGGTAATGCCAAAGGCCTTGACCTCGTTGTACTGAGCTTCGTAGTAAGGGTTCGCCCAAACATTTCGAAAGCCCAGATAGGCGAGACGCCCGGTGTTCGTGCGCGCAACGACCAGCCACTGATAGCGGCCTTCGACGTCAAGCTGGTCCGGAATGACTTGGCCATTGCTGTCTGTCCGCTCCGCGAAGTTCTTCGTCAGGACGTTGAAGCGGCGGCGGTCTTGCGTCCGCTCTTGCTTCCAACCGAAGAACTCGACGTTCGCGCCCGCCACCGTTTCGCCAGTGACGGCATCGGCTACGAAATAGAACTCTTTGCCGGAGAGTTGCTTTTGGACGATCGCGGTATCCGCCACCCACAGCAGGATGTGGCTGGTATTGCCGCCAGCGACCTTGGCGGTCACGAGATAAGCACCAGCGTTCTTGAGTGGAGTCGTGATGGTAGTCCGCTTGTCGAAGTGATTCGCGCGAGGTTCTAGCTTCTCCTGCCACGTCGCAACTCGCTGCTTCAGATACTTCCGCTGATTCTCCTGAATGATCCGCCAACCGATGTTCTCGATGTCGTACAGTTTGTTATCGATTTGCTGCGGGTTCGAACGCAGGTGAGCCTTCACATCGGTCAGCATCTTCTCGATGTCGACTTCGTGGGCCTCGAATTCGACACCGGTCGCATTTCGAAAGGCAAATTCGACCGTGGCACCTTGACCGGCAGGCTGCGTCGAAACCGTCTCGAACTGCCCCCAATTCTTTACGATCTGGTCAAGTCGATCCTGCTTCCAGTTGTTTTGGCCGACACCATGCCGCCGAATGCTCTCACGCCAATACTCGGCAGCACGCGGATACTGACGGCGATTCTCGAAGATCTCGGCCAAGCGGTTCAATGCCTGCTCGCTCATCCCTCGCTCTTGCTCCGCTGCCAGCTCCTGGAAACCCTTGATGAAGTTGAATTCATCGGGCAGTTCGAAGCGTTTCACACCGGTCGCCAGCTTCGCGATCGTTTCGTTTTCTTTCAGCGTATGCAAGGCATAGGTCTGCGGCGTATCTTCGTTGTCGGCGAAGGCTCGTGGCGAGAAGAACCGTTGCATCGTTTGCACACCGAACTGTTGGTACAAGAAGTCCGCGTGTCGCCATGCAACGCCGCTCTTGAGGCTCGGATCTACTTCCACTGCCCTGTGCAAACACCAACGCCACCGCTGCCCGTCGCTGGTGGCAGCTTCCCAGCTTGTTGGCTCCTGGTGAAACACTGGATTTCCATCGGCATCAACCGGCGCTCCGCCGGCGTCGTCCGAATAAAAGTACCCTTCTACATAGTCGGGCAGCTCGTTGAGATCGGTCAGCGCCTGAAGCCGCCATGCTTGTGAGCCACTCTGACTTTGAAGCATCATGTCAGAGAAGCTAAGGTAAAACTGAGCAACTTCCGCTTTGGTCGGATCTCGATCCGCCAATGGCATCGCTTCGACCATGAGTTGCAATGCGCGCACTCGATCGCGCTCTGCCGAGAAGACTTGCTTTCCACCGCCTCGATGCGGGCCACGTTCGTACTCACCTGCGATCAAGAAACCATAAGGCGTGAGTGCCTGATACTGCTGAGCGGCGGCATGCAGCAACCGCCAGTTCTGTCGATGAACTGTGATCGTGCTTTCAATGAGCTCGTCGGTCTCGTTGATTCGCCCGAGTTGCTGAAGCGACTGGACCGCCAGCTGTAGATCACCGACGACTTCGCGCGGATCGGTCTGCGGGTCGAGGCAGCGTTGGCGGAGCCCGACATACGCCTCTTGATAATTGCCGTCACGGAAAAGCTGTTCGACTGTCTTGCGATTCACGAGTTGTGCGGTTCCCAATAGAGAGGTGAGGCACCAGACACTCAACATTCCGATAACAGTCGTGGCGAGCGAAGTGCGTGTAGTCATGGTAAGCGTTTTCCGTAGCTGTGTTTAGCGTGATAGCAAAGCAGCAGGGTTTCGATGCAAGAATCGTTCGTCGCACTGAATCCGATCGCGAGGCGAGTTCGTCTAGCTGATGAGACGAGTCACCTCCGTTCGGAGTTCTCCCAATTCTTCGATCGATGGCCGAATCGGTTAGCAAAGGTGATTCGCAGAACAACGAATTGTAGGCGGCGAAGAGGCTGAGTGTTGACGCAACGAAATAGTAGGCATTTTTGGGCAATTGGCCAGACACGGAGTAATCCGTTCACAAATTCAAGTTGCGATTGCCCGAATACGCCGGTTGCCAGAACGTAAAGGTTGTCTGACTCGGCACTTGTGCCTAAGATGTATTCTTCGCGAGCCCCCGAAATCGAGCGAATCATGGGGACTCGACCGCCGAAAACGTGAACGGTATTAAGCGAGCTGAACTCTGTGTCTGACAACTTCAACCCCTATTCCGAATGGCTCGGACTCTCGGCAACCTCGCCGAACCACTATCAATTGCTCGGGCTCAACGAAACCGTAACCGATCCAGCCGCCATCGCAACGGCAGCAGATCGCGCGATGACGCGAGTGCGGGCCTGCAAACCCGGTGGTCAGGCGCGGGCTTGGGCACAGTTGCTCGATCGGATCACGGAGGCGAAGGCGACGTTAACGGATCGGACGCTGCGAGAGACCTACGACGCCCAGAGAAAGTCTCCGGCAGCCCCGATTGCCACGCCAGTGAACCCCAATCTGCTGCCGCCGAGTCCACACGCGGCACCATTAACTGCGGCACCACAACCAGTGGCTCAAGCTATCGATCCGATGTCTCCCATGGCACCAGTCGCGAGGGGTCCACAGCCAGCCGCTCCGTGGGCGGCTCAACCGACACCAACTACGGCTGTACCTCAGGCCGTTCCCTATTTGCAACCCGCGCCGCTCGGATCGGCTGCTCCGAATCCGATGGCCCCAGTGGCGAATGCAGTGCCTGTGGCACCCGTGATTCCACAGGCGATGCCCAACCCAATGGCACCCTTCGCGCCAGCGGCTCCATTCCCCCAAGCGATCCCCGCTGCACAATCTCCGATGGCTCCGATGCAACCAGCAGGCATCCCCGTCGCCACTCCGCCGCCGATGCCAGCCGCTCCGGTCGCAAGCCCGATGCTTGCCGCCCAGCCCTTCGCTGCCCCCGAAACACAACTGATTGATGACGCTCCAAAACTGAAACGCAAACGAACTGCCACGGCGCGCGCAAAATCGAGTTCAGGCGGAGCCCTTGGCGCTATCTTGTTGGGAGGCAGCGTCGGCGGTTTGATCATCGTCGTTGTCGGCGTTGGCTTCTGGCTTGCCGGGAGGCAACCGGAACCAGCGTCACCACGGATCGCGAACGCCAACACGGTACCGTCTTCGGTCGACAATGGCGGAGGCACTTCGACTGTCGCCCGACGGCTCGACGAAATCCCGGAGTCGGAGCGGCCGAAACCGGAAACGTTCACGCTTCCCACGCCGACGCCAGAACCACAACCAGAAGCCACCGCTCCGACGAGCATGACGCCCCAGCCTGAACCGACGATGGAGCCAACTCCGTCGACGACGCCAGAGCCGACTCCGTCCATGCCGAGTGCTCCTGAACCGATGTCGGATGCCCCGCTCAGTGCTGCAGATCTAAGATCGCTGGCACAATCGCTGACGACTGCTCGCACCGCTATCGGCGAGTTGAACTTTCCCGTTGCTAATCAGGAAATCGCCAAGTCGCTTGCTCTTGCCAGACTGGACGAACACAAAGCGAAAATACGCCGGTTACAATTGCTGAGCGATTATGTCGCGCGGTTCCGTGCCGCCATCGACGCGACGTTGGGGCGAGTTTCAGCCGGAGATCAAATCGACCTGGGCGACAACCGATCGTTTGGCATCGTCGAAAAAAAGCCCGACGAGTTGATTATCCGCGTGGGCGGCCAGAACCAAACTTTTCCAATGGCCGAATTGCCGGCCGGGTTGGCGACGCGGCTCGCCGAGATGTCGCTGGACAAGGCATCTCCTGAGACGATTGCCATGAAAGCTGCGTTCGTTTCCGTGAACCCGAAGGTCAGCAACGACACTCTGGAGAAAGTTCGTACGTGGTGGGATGAAGCGGCCAGCGTTAGCGACGTGCCTGACCTGCTCCTCGCCATCAACGACGACTACGGCTTGAAGCAAGACCAGAGGGCCGTCCCGCAAGACGCGAACGCCCTCGCCGCCCTTGCGGCACTTGCCGATCGACTCAAGGACGCTCGCACGATTGAAGCCTTCGCCAAAGAGTACCAAGCCGCGATTGACGAGTCGCTAAAGACTCTTGAGCCGGAGACGGAACTGAGCGTCGGTGGGAGTACGAGCGTCGTCGTCAAGGAGTTGAAGTCGGATCGCGTCATGATAACAGTGGCCGACGAAACTCGCGGTTTTCAATTCTCGAAACTTCCGCTCGGCCTCGCCTCGTCAATCGCCGAACGCGTTCTCCCGCGCGACGTGCCGCTGACGATGGTGATGAAAGGTGCCTACTTCGCGGCACGCGAGAAGGGCCAGGCTGCCAAGCAATTCCGGCCCCTCGTACTCAGCTGGTGGAAGCAGGCCGGCGAGCTGGATCCACAACTACAAGCGACGATTGGCGAACTGGCCAAGCAATATCCAGAATGATTCAAGGTCAGGAGTCCGACATGACGCGAAATGCCAAATTGCAGAGGGCCAGTTTTCAGATGTCTCGTCGCGAGGCGCTCTGTGCATCGGCGGTAGGAGCGAGCCTCTTTGCGGTCGCGGAACTCGGAGGCAACGCCATGGGAGATGATTCACAGAAGTATCCTTACATCGACGCGCACTCGCACATTTGGACGCGTCAGATCGACGTTTATCCGCTCAAGCAAGGAACCAAACTTTCGGATCTCGATCCGCCCAGTTTCACCACCGAGGAACTTCTCACCACAGCCCACAAAGCGAATGTCGGTCGTGCCGTCTTGATCGCGCACCATACCTTCTACGGCTTCGACAACAGGTACATGACCGATGCCGCGGAACAGCATCCTGGTGTCTTCAAGGTCGTAGGAATGATCGACGATTCGAAGCCCCATCCCGATGTTGAAATGAAGCAGCTTCTGAAGCAGCACGTTACGGGGTTTCGTATAACTCCCAAGTTGCGAGCGGACGCTCCTTGGCTCAACAACGCCGGAATGAAGATCATGTGGAAGACAGCTGCCGCGACGGGCCAGGCGATGTGCTGCTTGATCAATCCTGACAACTTGCCCGAAGTCGACAAGATGTGCGAACAGTTTCCCGACACCAAAGTCGTTATCGACCACTTTGCCCGAATCGGCGTCGACGGCGAGACGCGGGAACAGGATTTGAAGAATCTCTGCTTGCTGGCTCGACATCAACATACGTCCGTCAAGATTTCCGCCTATTACGCGCTCGGCAAGAAACGGGCTCCCTATGACGATCTTCGCCCGATGATCCGTCGCCTGTACGACACCTTCGGTCCGCAACGATTGATGTGGGCCAGCGACTCGCCTTATCAGCTCGTCGGTGAAGGTAACACTTACGAAGCATCCATCGCTTTGATTCGCGACCGTATGGAGTTCTCGGCGGACGATCTCGAGTGGCTGTTGTGCAAGACGGCAGAGAAGGTCTTCTTTTCCGTCGGTTAAGTGCGTTCTATCCGCCGAATCCGCTATACCGCTTGAAACCGCGATACAACATCACGCGAGCGGTAATCACGAAGAACATCATCCAAGCGAATTCAATCCATAGGCCCTGGGCCAATTCCCAACCGGATACCTTGCCGAGGAACACGGCCGCCGGGAAGTAGGCCAGGTATTGAAGCGGCAGCACTTCAACAATCGAGCGCCACGGCTCGGGGAGCATATCGAGCGGGAACATGTGTCCCGACAGAAAGAAGCTCAACAACATATAGACGAATAGTAGTGAGCGGACTTCCAACCACCAAAACCCAACGAGTCCGAGAGACGCCTCGAGGAAATAGCCGAGAACGAACGCCATGATTAGCGTTGCGAGGAACGCACCGAATGTGGTCAGCGAATGAGTTGCCGCCTCGGCAGGTAGGTCGGCAAAGTAGCCACGGCACAAGAAGAACACGAGGGCGAACGGCAGAAAGGCGACCGAATAGTAGGCGACCTTGTGCGCGATGCGTCCGAGTAGCAGGAAGCTCAGCATGTCCACGGGCTGGATCAAGAACTTCTTTATTTCTCCCTCGCGGATTTGCCGCGTGATGCCAGAGGCTAATCCGGGCATGCTAGAGAAGGCTCGACTGAGCATGGTGAGCAGGTAATAAGCCACCACGTGAGGTTCCGCGTATCCGCCCAACTCGCTGCGACCGCTGGCCGCGAAGACGGCGTGCCATAGAAAAATCTGTGTCACAATCGGCAGGAACCGCATCAGCGTTCCGAGGGCAAAATCGCCTCGATAAACCAAGCGTTCTTCCAGACAGATGCGTAAGATCGTCCACCAAGTTGCAGCGCGAGCGTACATCTAAGAGGGCGACTCCACTTGCGAAGCCCGCTCGACGACGGGCTCAGACGATTCGTCCTGATCATACCGCGCGCGAGCAAACGCGTCCGCGATGACTTCTTCCAGCGGCGGATCTTCGACGACGACGTCCTCGATCACATGCTGCGACAGGATCGCGGCCAGTGTCTTGGGAACGTCGCTGCGTGGAATCCGTAACTTGGCGCGTGGTGGGACGATCTCCAAGACTTGCCCATAGCGTTCCAACTCCTTCATTGCGTCGTCTTCGGCAAACTGCAGCGTTACTACTTTGTGCCCGCTAAAGCTGTCGATGATGCCGCTCAACGATCCGTCATATTCGATGCGTCCTTGAGCGATGATGACGACGCGTTTACAGAGTGCGGCGACATCCTTCATGTAGTGGCTGGTCAGCAAAATCGTGATGCGGCGTTCCGCTTGGTAATGTTTAAGAAACTGCTGGATGTTGCGTTGTGCAACGACATCCAATCCGATCGTCGGTTCATCCAGAAACAACACGTCCGGCGAATGAAGTAAAGCCGCAGTCAGTTCCATCTTCATGCGTTCGCCGAGCGATAACTCGCGCACGGGCTGCTTGAGCAACTCTCGGATCTCTAGCAACTCCGTCAGTTCGTCGCGAGTTCGCTCAAAACTTTCTCGTTCAATGCGATAGATTTGTTGGTGCAGCCTGAACGATTCCTGCGCCGGCAGATCCCACCACAGCTGATTCTTCTGGCCCATCACTAAAGCAAAGCGGCGACGATACGCATTCTCGCGTTTCCAAGGCACGTAACCCATCACCGTCGCTTGTCCACTCGTCGGGTTAATGACACCCGACAGCAGCTTGAGCGTCGTGGTCTTACCCGCACCGTTCGGCCCGAGAAAGGCTACAAACTCGCCCTGTTGCACCGTCAGATCGATTCCGCGAACCGCACGCACTTCACGGTATTCGCGGTGAAACAATCCGCGCAGGGAAGCCGCCAGGCCTTCTTTCTTTTGATAGACTCGATAGCTCTTCGTGAGGCCGCAGATCTGAACGACGGATGAGGGAGCGTTGTGTATCGGGTCGTTGGGCATCGGGGCGATTATAAACAGCGCATCGGGAACCGGGAAGTGTGAGCGAGTCTTCGAACGAGTCGATGACTAACGGCGAGGCACGATCCGAACGAGGCGTCTTCTTTTCCAAGTGGCAGAACGTCTGCGTGCGTTAATGACGTTTCGACGCGAGGAAGCGTAAAACGTACGCCCAGTGTTGGCGACTTCGCAGGCGACCGTTTACGCCGGACGACGATCTCCTCGATCCGGCTATTGACCCCGCTTTTGTCAGGAAAGTCATCACCCTGATTGCGTTTTCTGCTCGACCGGCCGACAATAACACGAAACTGGATAGAAGGACATTGGTTTTATAGTGCGAGCGTCGTGGTGCCGTCTGCGGCTGCCAAATCGTAGAAGACACACTCCGAACTTGTGCGGTAGATAACTTCAAACTCGCTGGCAACTGATGTGGCGAAAGTAGCACCCGCAATGAGATTCGACTCCTTCCCTTTCTGGACCTTCGCGATCCTCGTGGTAAGCGGTGTGCGCTGCTGGGCCGCTGGACCGTTCTCCGAAATGGCAGTCGGCGATTGGTACTTCCGTGAGTCGCTGATCGCGATCGATGACTGGGAAACGATCCTCGCCGACAGAGAGACGGAAGTTGCTGAAGCAGATCGCATTCCGGTGTTTCCAGTACCTGTTCATGGAGACACCGTCGCCTGGCCGAATCCCATCCCGCAGTCCTTGCTTCCCAGCGGCACTGGTGCCAATTCCGTCCGCTTACAGTTGGATGGCGACTCGATTGCAGTGTTCACTGGCGACGCGCAGAACGAACCGAAGAAGCGACAAGTCCAAGCGGGCGAGACCGTGCGCGGCGCTCAGCACCCTGGCGGAGGAGGAAAGAGCCAATGGTATCACCGCTACGATCGACGTTTCGATGCGTTGCTGGCGTTGCGACCTCAGCCAGCGCCGTTCGCGCTAGAACTGGCCGAGCGATGGAATCCCCGCTTCGGGAAGAACCGGCTGACGGTGATTCTCCGCAACACCGGAACGTCGCCATCGAAGCTTCATCTCCGCTGCCACTTCCGCGAGCGATGCCTCAGTTCTGAAGAACAATCCACTCAACCGACTTGGCGACGAGGCGAGCAAATTCAACAGCGAATTCTGACGGATCGACTGATCGAGTTGGACGCCGGCAAAGTTGTATCGACGCCTTTGGCGTTTGACCTCTCGCGACCAGGTGGTGGGTTGATGCTGATCGAGATCGCAACTGAATCGCAGACGTACTGGTTCGCGTTGCTGACGCATGTCGAAGACGTACCGGGCGTGTTGCGCAGTGTCGAACAGATTGTCTCCGATACGGCAGATGCGCAGGGGTCGCTCCAACTGGCCGAGTTGAGACTCCGCATGAACCGGCTTCTCGGCGACACCACGGCGACTGCCAGCGACAGCTGGTCGGAACTGTTCCTCGCCGCCAGCGCGCTGCGCGATCAATTGCTGTTGGACCAAATCGATTTTGAGCGGCTGCTGTTCGTCAAGCGAAAACCCTACATCTCCGAACAGCCTTTCATGGATGGTCATCACTGTTACAACCGACCGGGCGGAGGCATCTACAGCCTGTCGCCTGTCAGCCCCGAAGGAGCAGTCACGACGGTTGTCGATTCGCTGGGGACTGGAATCTATCGCGACGTCTGTCTCCATTGGGGCGGCCAGCGATTGCTGTTTGCGTTCGGCAACGGCTCGGATCGGCCGCGTCCCTTGCCCGACCAGCCATTGGATCTGGTGACTGGCGACGAGAACTACAACATTTACGAAATCGCGATCGACGGCACGCAACTGCGCCAGGTAACCGCCAGCCCTTATAACGACTGCGAGCCATTCTATCTGCCCAACGGACAAATCGGGTTTACGTCCGATCGCGCCGAGCATGTGGTGATGTGCGGCAGCGACATTCACGTGGCCAGCCTGCACACGATGCACGCCGATGGTTCCGCGGTCCAGCAACTGGGCTTCAACGTCTTCAATGAGTTCAATCCCAGCGTGCTTCCCGACGGGAGGATCATTTACAACCGCTGGGAGTACAACGAACGGAGCGTCACGTCGCTACACGACCTGTTCACGATTCACCCAGACGGATCGCATGCCGCACCTTTCTATGGCAATGCGACGATCCGTCCCAACGTGATCATGTTCCCGCGTCCCGTGCCAGACAGCCACAAGGTCATGGCGCTGTTCACGGGTCATCATGGCCAGACGCACGGACCGATTGGAACGATCGATGTGGGACGCGGTGTGGACGGCCCGGAACCGGTCACTGTGTTGACTCCCGGTGTTCCCGTGATCGGCGAGAAGATCGAGGACAGCCGCCACGGTTGGTACAGTGAACCCTGGCCGCTGTCCGAGACGACTTACCTTTGCTCGTTCACACCGACGGTCCAGCCGTGGCTCGAACAAAGTTGGGCGTTGTATGTCGGGGATCGGCACGGCAACTTGGGGCTGGTGTATCGCGATGCGAACATTTCGTGTGCGGAACCAGTGCCCTTGATATCGCGTGCGACGCCGGATGTGCTTTCTCCGGCTCGGCCGAATTCAGACGCCGATCAGGCCGACGCTTCCCTACTGGTGTTGGACGTTTACCGTGGGTTGTCCGATACGCCGCGCGGCACCGCGCGTTACTTGCGAGTACTCGAAGATGTGCCTCGCAAAGCGGTTCCCACGGGCGGAGTGATCTGTACGTCCGGCACTCAGATCTACACCGTCAAACGAGTTTGGGGGACGGTCCCGATCGAGTCGGACGGGTCGGCCCATTTCTCGGTGCCAGCCAACCGGAATGTTTACTTTCAAGTATTGGACGAGGCCCGTCGCGAGATCCAGCGGATGCGTAGCGTGGTGTGCTTGAAGCCTGGCGAGAGCCGCACGTGCGTCGGTTGCCACGAGCCGCGGACCCAGTCGCCGCCCAACGGGTTGTCGTTGGCGTCGCTTCGCCCGCCGGATCGCCCCGTGCCGCCGCCTTGGGGCACGGAAGCCGTTAGTTTTCTGCGCGACGTGCAACCCTTAGTCTCGGAGAAGTGTGCGCAGTGCCATTCCCAGGATCGCGCGAAGTGCCGCGTCCTGCTCACGGATGATCTGACCGACCAGTTCACTGTGGCTTACGAGGAGCTATTGCCTTATCTGAGTGTTGCCAACGCGATGCGCTGGGATAACCCGGAGGATGTCTATCCGCGTCCGGCGTACACGTATGGTTCGAATGCCTCGCCGCTGGTGAAGCTTTTGACAGCGGGCCATCACGGCGTGAGTTTGACGGACGATCAATGGGAGCGGCTGACAACGTGGATCGACACCAACGGTGTATACTATGACCGTTATGAAACCTACTACCCGAATCGCCAGATTTTCACAGGGCCGGTTGAAAAACAAATGCATGACGTTTACGCTCGACGTTGTGCTGCCTGCCACGGTGAAAAAAATGACGGTCGCTTCAGCAACTGGTGGCGAAGTGTCGACCAGCACGACGTCCAGAAGAGCCGCATGTTGCAAGCGCCGTTGGCTGGCACCGCCGGCGGCTGGCAGCGTTGTCAGCCAATCGTGTTTGCGGATCAAAGTGACCCCGACTACCAGACACTCGTTGCCACACTGACCAGGTTGCATGATCAGTTGCGCGAACGCCCGCGGGCTGATCTGCTGTCGGTTCGAGACTCAATCGCCGAACGACAAGACGGTAAGCGGCCTCGACGGTCGCCGTCAAGAAACGCCCCGGATGACGATCTGTGACCGATGAGATAATGACTATTGTGTTGAGGTTACAAAAGCAAGTTTTACAAACCAGGAGGACATTCTAATGAAGAAACTGATTTCTTTTCTGACACTGATCTGTTTGACCATGTTCGTAGTCGGCTGTGCCGAAAACACGAGTTCGAGCCCTGCGGCGAATCCGAGCGGAGACATCGACGACAGCGCGAGCAGCAACGCGGACACGTCAACCGAAGATGCCGCCGCAGCGGACGCGGCTGCCGCCAAGGCTGCGGAAGAAGAAGCTGCCGCGAAGAAAGCCGCCGATGATGCGGCGGCAGCCGAGGCTGCTACGATGAAAGCCGCAGAAGAACAGGCTGCGGCAAAGAAGCAAGCGGAAGAGGAAGCCGCTGCGAAGAAGGCTGCCGACGAAGCCGCCAAGAAGAAGGCCGATGATGAGGCTGCGGCCAAGAAGAAGGCCGATGAGGAAGCGGCTGCAAAGAAAGCCGCCGACGAAGCGGCTGCCAAGAAGAAGGCGGATGATGATGCGGCTGCCAAGAAGAAAGCCGATGAGGAAGCCGCTGCGAAGAAGGCTGCCGACGAAGCCGCCAAAAAGAAGGCTGCTGATGACGAAGCTGCGAAGAAGAAGGACGATGCAGCCGAGAAGAAAGACAACGAGTAGTTGGTTCAGCCTGTCAATGTCCACGGAGCAAAGCCCCGGCTCACACTGCGCCGGGGCTTGCCGTGACGTGTTTGGGCGTTCGCAGGTCCAAGGCCCGGCTGTTGAAGGACGGGCGTAGACAGGGAGCCCCATAATCTATTCGCTACCGCAGGTGAATCTCAGATTGGCTACAGCCGCGCGTTAGCGATCGCCCGCCGACGTGGCGTAAGCTTCCAGCTTGCGACGAAAAGAGGGAGGGTGGCAAGCTGGAAGCTTACTCCCCACTCTTTTTTTTGGGCTTTGTGCAGCTTCGGCAGGACTGTGCGGTCTGGCTGCTGCCGGAACTGCGAAGGCTTGTTCCGACCTGCGTTTGGCTCACACGAATCGTCGCGTATCGGGCTTCAGCAAATCGCCCGCCCAATGCCGCTTCCAACGTAACGCTTGTGCGCGAAGGCTGGTTTTCGCGTAGTGGCACAAGCGAAAGCTCGGCATCGCATCGGTTCGCCAATGGTGTTTGTAGCGACTGTCGCCCTCGCCAAAATCGAACTGACGGCGATCGCCTCCGAATGCATCTTGCAGCATTCGATGAATCAGAACCGTCCCCGGATTGCCGCTCTTGAACTTTGGGTCGTATCCCATTCGTAAGCCATATTCGGTTCCTTGAAACACATAGTTGTACGAGAATGCGGCCGGTTCGTCGTCGATCGAGAGGAGATGAATCGCTACGTGTCCCATGCCGCTGGCCACTTCGTGAACGTCTCGCAGGAATTCGCGAACGCGCTCGTGCGTCAGAGTCGTGCCTGTCGCGGAAGTTCCCTGCCAGCTTTGCCACGACACTTTCTCGCAAACGTCATATAGATCCCAACGCGAATCGGTTCCTCCGCACTCGGAAGATCGATGGTGGAGCATCTCGACTCGTCCTAGCTTCGCCAGTTTCTTCTCTGCTCGTCGGACGTTGTTGCGATGCTTGCCTAAAAGCCCCATCCAATAGTCGTCCCACGGCATCGTCAGATCGACCAGCGAGGTGGCTTCTCGCGTAAAGACTTGTGGACAGACTTGGACATCCTCAAATGCGGAAGCCACGTCCGCTAACCGATCATCGGCGATCCAATCCAGCTCCATGACGTCCCAATCACGAACCGTTTTCAGGACGTGCTTTAAGCCTGTGGACAAAATGTTCCGCGAGTTCGGCCCGATCGGTCCATACCGCGTGCCCCAGCCGTCCAATGGATACCCGAGCGTTCTAATAGCACCACCGCGCGTCAACATGGTCCTGACTGCCAGCGGTACGATTCCCACGATCGAGTCGTCGTCGTAAACGAGCAGCACTCGTAATCGCTGGTCATGTCCAAAGTGACGCCAGTAAATCGCCAGCCAGCCCAACTCCTGAAAGAAGCACGCATCTGGTGTCACGACCAGCAGGCGCGCCCAGTCATCGCGATAGGACGACAACTCAGCCATATCATTGATTTCGACGACGCGGGTCGTGATTGGCAAGATCGCGTTCACAGCTTTCCTCTCGCGGCAACGCCGCAACCTGGTACGTCAGGCTTTCGAGCCTGACCGTCAGCCTGGAAAGACTGACTTACGTCGACTCAGTACGCATTCTGCTGCGAAAAAACGACAAACACTGTCTTGAACAGAATCTTCAAGTCCATCCAAATCGACCACTCGCGGATGTATTCGAGATCGCATTGAATGCGGTTCGACATCTTATCGAGGGTGTCGGTTTCGCCTCGCCAGCCGAGCACTTGCGCCAAGCCCGTCATGCCGGGCTTCACCTTGTGCCGGAGCATGTAACCGGGGATTAACCGTCGATACTGCTCGTTATGAGCGCTGGCATGCGGCCGCGGCCCGACCAGCGACATGTTTCCTTCGAGTACATTGAATAACTGCGGCAGTTCGTCGAGCGACGTCTTACGCAGGATTCGGCCGAGTGGTGTGATGCGTGAATCACCTTTCGTCGCCTGCTTCACCACCGATCCGTTGTCGGCAACTCGCATGCTGCGGAACTTCCAAACTCGAATCTCTCGTCCATCCAAACCATATCGCTTCTGCCGGAAGAACACTGGGCCGCGTGAAGTCAGTTTTATCAGCACCGCAATGACCATCATCGGCAGTGCGGCGGCCACCAGAGCGAGCGACGCCATTGCGACATCACAGATCCGCTTTGCCATACCGTCGACACCGTAGAACGGATTCTCGAACACACTGACGACTGGCAATCCTCCAATGTCGGTCCAGCGAGAATGCAGCAACTCGAAGACGAAGAAATCGGGCACGATATAGACCGAGGCGGTTGAATTGGCGAACTGGTCCAGCAGATGGCGAATTCGTTTCTCGGCTCGCATCGGTAACGTGATGTAAATGCGGTGGATCTCGCCAAGCTGAGCTAAGTCGACCAACTCACCAATCGTCCCCAATCGATCGCCAACCCCGGCGGGAATTTCGCCCGTTCGAGTAGCGGGCCGGTCGTCAAAGAAGCCGGCGAACTCCATGCCAAGTTCGGGTGCATCTTCCATGTTCCGAGCGAGTCGCACGCCAAGTTCCGTCACGCCGATGATCGCGAACTTGCGGGTGTTTACTCCCTTCGCCATCATCGACCGCTGCACCATGCGAACCACGATCCGAGTCGCAGCAAACAACGCCGCCACGGTGCCAACGACGATTAACAGCGCCGCGCGCGGAAGATCGTCCGAGTATCGCGTGAAGAACGCCACGATCAGCAGCGCGGTCGCACTGTACAACCATGTCAGTTCTGCCGCCACGATCTCGCGATAGATCGCCACGCCACGCCAGCTTCGGTACAGACCAACGATCTCTCCAACCAGAAACACCGTAATAATCGTTATCGTCACCGCCAGAAAATAGTTCGCATCGACCGGCGTCTTCGGGTACATCGCCGCTGCGGCGAACCCGAGTCCAACGCAAGCCGCATCCGACGCGCGCAGTAGTGCATCCCCCAACGACCGTTCGTGCCGAATCCGAAGTACATTTTGTGGTATCAAGGCACCAGTTCCCTTCAGCCAATGTCCAGAAGCTACCGCAAAAGTCTAGGTCATTGCAGAGTGAACTCGCACAAGTATTGAGACACACCATGTGACTTGTCGGAATCTAGCGACTAGTTCGGTCTTGCTGATGGAGCCAGGCAAAGGGATACTAGTTAAGTGGTTGCTGGGTGCTGCTTAGGCAGCGATTGGACGAAGTAAGCTGAGTCGGCCTGTTGTTCGCGTTCCCCAGCCCATCCATGTCTGCGGTCTCGGCACTCACATGAGCGACAAACTCAAAAAGATCTACGCCGCCTTCGATCCGGCCAAGTAACGCGTACTGAAACGAATGAACGCGCGTTCCGCGAGTTGATCGAGAGTCGAGCGTTGCTATTGTATCGCAACGACGAGGAATGGTACGCGTTGCATCCCGTCGTACAAGATATCGAGCCTCCCAAACCAGCTGCGACGACCACTGAGCAGCCGACCGGGGATTAACAATGGCGAAATCCTCACACAACTCGCGTATCGTGGCTGTCGAGGCAGAGCGGGAATCATCACGCCAAACCGCCGAGTTAGCGGCCTTTCGACGCATGTTGCTGGTTTCGGAGGGAACATTCTCACTCAGCTTCGCGGTGTACAACACGCGCCGACTGCGAGATGAATTGATCGGCCAACTTATCGCTGAGTTTCCAGGCATCGCGGTGGTCAAACTACCGCCGAAGTCGACTGATCCTTTCGCGGTGGTGCGAGAAGAAATAACGACGATCAAGCCGCGAGCCGTCTTCGTGTTGGATTTAGAGGCGTCGCTGTCGTTACAAGGCGCGCCATCACCCGCGTTGCGATCTCTCAATGCATCGCGCGAGCTATGGGAACGATTTGCTTGTCCGGTCGTGTTCTGGCTGGCCGAGTACGCTGCCGCGCGAGTGGCGACGCAAGCTGTCGACTTCTGGCGTTACCGCAGTCACACCTTTGAGTTCACGGCCCCAACACTAGAGGCGGGAGAGTGGCGTTCCGAATCGTTTCCCGGCTACGACATGATCGCCGGCTTGCCGTACGATGAAAAACGATTTCGCCGCGCGGAACTCGAACAACGACTCGCGGACGCCGGTACAACTCCATCCGAATCGATGCTACCTCACGTTCTCGATTGGATGTATGAACTGGCCGTTTTGCATGAAGTGTTCGGTAACTACGA
Organism: Planctomycetota bacterium; assembly: GCA_963204995.1. Lineage (GTDB taxonomy): Bacteria > Planctomycetota > Planctomycetia > Pirellulales > Pirellulaceae. The sequence goes on from CAUJKL010000263.1 coordinate 19,115, forward strand.
CGCTTCCGAGAAATTGAAGCGACACGCTATCAGAATGTGCGAGCAGAAATATGGCGAGGACGCGCTCAAAACAGCGACCGCATTCAACAACCTGGCGCAGTTGCTACACGACACGAACCGGCTGGCGGAGGCAGAGCCACTGATGCGCCGCTGCATCCAGATCACCGAGCAGTTCCGGGCATCCACAGGGCACGCGCATCCGAAGTCTGATCTACGAAATGAGAACTATCGCCTTATTCTCACAAAGTTGGGAGTCGAGAAAGCTGATATCGATGCTCGCTTGGACGCAGCGACGAACCCGGCCCGGCTAGACGCGATTGCAGATACCCCGTAGTTGCGTTTCCTTCCAGCGATTACAGTAGAAGCAATGGAAGAAAAAGAAATCGATCCTGCTGATCTAGCAGATGCGGTGTTGGCGTTCGCGTCTCGACCGAACTACCAACCAGTTAAACCACGAGTCATTGCCAAGAAGTTGGGGCTGCCGAAAGAGCGCATTGCTGAAGTTCGCAAAGCGGTCAAGAAGCTGGCAAAAAAGGGGAAACTCGCCTACGGTGCCAATCATTTGGTGACATCGGTGAGAGGAAATCAAGGTGCCGGGAAGAAACCCACTGCCGGTAAACCCACTACCGGAAAACCCAGCGCCCCAACATCGTCGAACTTTGTCACGGGCACTTTCCGCAAGGCGGCAGCCGGATTTGGCTTCGTCCGGCCCAAAGATCTCGATGTCGCCAAGCGGATCGGCGATGATATTCACGTCTCCGAAACCAAGACGCTCGATGCGTCGAGCGGTGACTTAGTCGCCGTGCGGCTGAAGAAGAACGGCGGGCCAGGGGAGCGCGTACGGGGCGAGATCGTCGAGATCCTCGAACGCGATAAGAATCAATTCGTGGGTGTCTACTTCGAGCGAAGCGAAATGGGCTTCGTGCAGGTCGATGGCAAAGTCTTCGCTCGGCCCACGTTTGTCGGCGATGCCGGTGCTAAGAACGCTCGCAGCGGCGATAAAGTCGTGATCGAGATGGTCCACTTCCCCTCGCACACACGCGATGGCGAAGCGGTCATCGTCGAAGTGCTCGGCGGACGCGGCACGCCAGGAGTCGACACGCTGTCGATCATCCGTGAGTTCAATTTGCCGGACGAGTTTCCGGAAGCGGTTCTTGAAGCTGCACGGGCGCAAGCCGAGAAGTTCGATGAATCGATAGGCGATGATCGCCGCGACTTCACGGGCGATACCGTCGTCACGATCGATCCGTTCGACGCACGAGACTTTGATGATGCCATTTCGCTAGAGAAGCTGGATAACGGACATTGGCGGCTCGGCGTCCACATCGCGGATGTATCGCACTTCGTACCGCAGGGCTCGCCGTTGGATCGCGAGGCTCGCGACCGAGCGACTAGCGTCTACCTGCCGGATCGCGTCATTCCGATGATTCCGGAAGTGATCTCGAACAACCTGGCCAGTCTCCAACCGAATCGAGTTCGGTACACGAAAACCGCGATTATCGAATTCACGCCCGGCGGAGTGCCGGTGGCGACCGAAGTCTTCTGCGGTGCGATCAAGAGCGCTCATCGGTTCAACTACGAAGAGATCGACGAGTATTTGGCGGATTCCAAACCGTGGCGTGCCAAGCTGGCACCACAGGTCTTCGATCTGGTGGGCCGGATGCACGAGTTGGCAATGATCTTGCGTCGGCGGCGGATGGATGGTGGCTCGATCGAACTGACGTTGCCAGAAGTGAAGATCGACTTAGACGACGATGGCAAAGTGAGCGGCGCGCACCTGTCGAAAAACACCGAGAGTCATCAGATTATCGAAGAGTTCATGCTGGCCGCCAACGAAGCCGTGGCCACCTTGCTCTCGGACAAAGAACTCTACTTCCTGCGACGAGTTCACTCGAATCCCGATCCCCTCAAATTAAAGAATCTCGCTCAGTTCATGCGTGAACTTGGCATCGAATGCGAGAGCTTGGAAAGCCGCTTCGAGATTAAACGGGTCGTCGAACTAGCTGTGGGAACACCTCAAGTACACGCGGTTCATTACGCCGTGCTGCGATCCATGAAGAAGGCGGTGTACAGCCCCGAGGTCGAAGGGCACTACGCACTGAACAGTCGCAACTACTGTCACTTCACCTCGCCCATTCGCCGCTACCCGGACCTCACCATCCATCGCATGATCGAAGCCATCGTGCATGGCAAGATACCACCCAACGACTTCGATCAACAGGCGTTGCTGGGCGAGCATTGTTCGGAACGCGAGCAACGAGCGGCGGCGGCCGAACGAGAATTGATCAAAGTGAAACTGCTGACTTATCTCAGTTCGCGCGTGGGCGAGCAGATGGATGCGGTGATCACTGGCGTCGAGCGGTTCGGTCTGTTCGCTTGCGGACGTGAGCTGCCCGCCGATGGGTTGATTCACATTTCGTCGCTACAAGACGACAACTATCAATTCGACGCTGACACGCACAGTTTAGTAGGCCGCCGAGCCGGGAATTCGTTCCGCTTGGGCGATTTGATCCGCGTTGAGATCGCTCATGTCGACGTCGATCGGCGGTCGCTTGATTTCCGCATCGTCACATCCGAGAAGCACACGTCGCCAAAGAAGGTCGAAAAACAACCTTCTCACCCTCATCGCGAACATCAAGCGGCAAAGAAATCCGGTGGAAAGCGACGCGACTTCGAGAAGAAGCCGACAGGGAAGGGCGTCCCTCGCAAGACTACGGCTAGCAAGGGAAAGCGTCGCCCTCCGCGCGATGCGTAACGTCTATTCGCGAGCTGGACTGACCAAACGGCCTGTTTCGCCTGAACTCACTACGCCGCCGTTTCCCCCTCGTTGACGAGCACTTTGACAACTATTCCGGCGTTTGTGTCCCAGTTCACGAACAGGTTAAAGCTGGAATGCCGAAAAGACCGACAGTCTGGGACAACGTATCACGCCGGAGGTCAAGGTATGCGGGTAATGTCAACATTTCGTCGGTTCCAAGTTGCGGCGGCACTGTTTACGCTGATGTGGACAGGTTGCGCGACGACAAGCGGGAGCAAGCCGTTCGATCTTGCGTCGCATCGTGGCCAGTCCAATACCAATCAGCCTGCACCTTCACAACTTGCAACACCCACGCAAGCCGTTGCCCCTTCAGCAGGCGGATATCAGGCACAGTTCGCTTCCGCTTCGACGCCACGCCCGCAACAACGATACTCTGCACCCAGTTGCCCGACTGGCTCTGGCTGACGGCATTAATCCGCGCACATCGTGCATGTGCAAAGCTAATCAAACCATTTCTTCGATATCAGTCCAACCCGCTAGCGGGCGACGCCTCATCGGATAAAATGCCCGAACGTCGGCAACAATGCCGATGGCCGCAGCCAAGTTTACGGCTGGGCATTGCAGTCCGAAACATTGGCGTTGCCTCATGACTGATTCTCTCGCACGTACGCCACTTTACGATTGGCACGCCGCGCGCCACGCGCGGATGGTCGATTTCGCCGGTTGGTCGATGCCTGTTCAGTATTCGTCGATCGTCGAAGAGCACCATGCGACACGTAACGCGGTCGGCGTCTTCGATATCTCGCACATGGGACGCTTGCGTTTCGATGGCGAGGGAGTGGCCAGATTTCTCGATCGCCTGCTGACGCGACGCGTCGTGGGGATCGATCGCGGACTCATCCGCTACTCGTTGGTCACCAATGAGGCCGGCGGCATCCTCGACGATGTGCTCGTGTATCATCTGGCGGACGCTGGTGGGAATCCGTTTCATCTGCTGGTGGTGAACGCCAGCAATCGAGCGAAAATCGTCGCCTGGATTGAACGGCATCTGTCCGACACAGATGGCGTGACGTGTCACGATCAAACCGGTGAAACCGCGATGATCGCCGTCCAAGGGCCACACGCGTTAAAGGCACTGCAACCGCTGGTCGATGTAGAGTTGGCTGGCATGCAATACTTTTCGGGCCAAGTCGCACAGATCGCCGGCCAGGCAGGAATCGTCAGCCGAACGGGTTACACCGGCGAAGACGGCTGCGAATTGATCGTGGCGGACGAGGTCGCACTCGACGTCGTGGAACGGCTGTTCGTCGCGGGCGAATCGCTAGGCATTCGGCCGGTGGGATTGGGTGCGCGAGACACACTGAGGCTCGAGGCGGCGATGCCGCTGTACGGGCATGAGTTGTCCGAGGCGATCGACCCGTTTCGGGCCGGACTTGGATTCGCGGTCCAGTTCAAGGATCGCGACTTTATCGGCGCGGCTGCACTCAAAGAGATAAGAAGCCGACCGAACCAACCACAGAGAATTGGCTTAGAGATGCTCGGCAAACGAGTGCCGCGCGAACACTATCCCGTCCTGGCCAATGGCGAAGCGGTGGGCGAGATCACCAGCGGAACATTTTCCCCAACGCTTGAGCGACCGATCGCGATGGCTTATGTTCAGCCATCCGCAGCACAGGTGGGAACCGAATTGACCGTCGACATTCGCGGTCGAGCCGAGTCGGCTCGCGTCGTGGCGTTGCCGTTCTATCAACGAGAGAGTAAGTAGAGAACATCGTAGGGCGGGTCTCCAGGCCCGCCCGATTCCGTCCTTCCTGAGGGACGGGCCTGGAGACGCGTCCTACATCACGAAAGGAATCTAAGGTGAACCCCGACGAATTGCTTTACGCCAAAACTCACGAGTGGGCGAAGGTCGACGACGAAAATGGTGCCAAAGTCGCCACGGTCGGCATCTCGGCATTTGCGGTCGAACAACTGACCGATCTGGTCTATATGGAGCTTCCGTCTGTCGGCAAGCAGGTCGAGGCTGGCCGCGAATTCGGCGAGGTCGAGTCGGTGAAAGCCGTCAGTCCGCTGTACAGCCCCGTGACCGGCGAGATCATCGCGGTAAACTCCGGCCTTCCCGATTCGCTGGAAACGCTGAACGCCGATCCCTACAACGCCGGTTGGATTCTCAAAGTGAAACTCACCGACGAGACCTCACTCAGCAACCTGCTCGACCACGCCGCCTATCAGAAGCAATGTGCCGAAGAAGGGTAAGGAACGTCGAACATCCAAATTTGAAATCTCAAATTTGAAATTTGAAATTTGAAATTTGAGATTTGAGATTTGAGATTTGAACCCTCAACCCTCGACTCTCAACTCTCAACTCTCGACTCTCAACTCTCAACTCTCAACTCTCAACCCTCGACTCTCAACCCTCAACCCTCAACCCTCAACCCTCAACTCTCAACCCTCAACCCTCAACCCTCAACCCTCAACCCTCAACCCACAACACTCAACCCTCAACACTCAACTCTCAACCCACAACACACAACTCTCAACTCTCAACTCTCAACTCTCA
>CAUJKL010000264.1 GCA_963204995.1 Planctomycetota bacterium
AGGCCCCGCGGGACGCGATGGTTGTTCGAGGGGAGCGTGCGCAGGTGGCGCGGCGAACACACCGGTTGTCGGTTTCACTTGCCGCCTGACATTCATTCGCTCTTCGGCCTGCATCGCACTTTCGACCAGATCTTTCGACCAACGACCTGCGGCACGAGCCTGATCGAACTTCTCGCCGGTGAACAGCTGAACCCTCGCGATACCCGTCTCGCCTCCGTGCCGAGATTCAACGATCGACTGCAACACTTCCAAGCCATGAAAGTCGTACGATTCCAAGCCACCGCCGTGAATCGACACCGCTTCTTCGATGACTCCACCGGACGGAAGCTGCAGCGGCGGTATACGTTGAGCGAGAGGTACGGAGCTGCCGGCCATCAGCGGGATTCCGTTGGCTCGCGCTGTATCGTACATCTCGCGTGCCCAATCCCAACGATAGGACAGATGCTTATCGTTAAAGTAGGGGACATAACGATCCGAGCGTTTCATCACCGCGACCGACTGATCGAAGAACTCTTTTCGCGGATACATCTGCTGCCCGCGTTCATTAAACGGATAGTCGCCGTGCTCGCCGATCGCCAAGACGCCGTCAACGGCGAGCCGCTTTCCTCCCAAGCAAAGAGCCGCATCAATCGATTCGAAGAGCGGGATGTTGAATCGCCGCGATGCTTCGCGAGCCATGTCATCGGCGGGGAACTGGTCCGCATAGAACGCCACAACATCGACTCCCGGATCGATCAATTGGCCGTTGAAGTAGTACGGCCCGAGGAAGTTTTCGAGGATGTTGTAAGCGTGGCTACGAAACCGGAGAACGGTAAAGATCGCCGCCACCTTCGGCCGCGGCTTTGCGGCTTGGCCTAGCCCCACACGGTTTGCGAGCAGAACGCTGCTCAATCCGGCGGTCTGGGCGAGAAACTTTCGTCTCGAGAGATCGGAGTTGTTGAAATCGTTCATCGATCACTCCGTTCTAGTAGCGGACACGGCGTTAAACTCGTGGACGACCTGGCCGTGGACATCGTGATGCCGGAACGCGATCGTGGGCGAATCGTTCGGCTTCGTTACGGAGACTGTTAAAAAGCCGCCTTTGACTCGCAGGAACGGCTGCCACTCCGGCTGTTCCGGATTGCCGCCAGCGTGCTTATCGCTGGCCGGCCCGCAGGAGAACTCGCGCAGACCGGACTCGGGATGGACCGACATGTATTGCCAATGCCGGTCGCCACAGCACGTATAGAAATTCTTGAGCTTGCTGGACTTGGTCCACGAACGAAACAAATCTCCCTCGTGGGTGAATGTTTCGTTAGCATGGTTGTCGTTCTTGCCCGTGTCTCGGTCGGGCCCGACGATTGGTGTGGGGCTGATTAAAACGCGAAAGTCCGCATCGCTCTGCTCGATCGTGCGTTGCAGCCAGGCGAGTTGTTCGGCCCCCCAAATCGTCTTGTCGGGTCCGTCAGCCGCCGTGTTGGGCGAACGATATAGGCGGCCTTCCACCATCCAAATCTGCAGGCCCTGGCCCCAACGAATCGTCCGATAAGTCTTATCGCCCATCGGCACTTGCTCGAGATAGATGTTGAAACCTTGCTCGAACGTCAGTGGATTCATCCACGCAGCTTTCATCGTCGGCCAGCAATCATTGGCCCAACTATCATGATCGTCGACCTCCCAATAGCCCGGCGCGTGGCGATGGAACTCGACGTGGCGCGGCAGCGAATACATGCGTTGCCAGTGATGGCGAGCCAGTTCGACCGTTCGAGCACGAGGTGCTTCGCTGTCCAAGTAAACGGTGTCGCCGGTCGGCACAAGGAAGTCGAGTTTTAACTTTTGCATGGCAGGATAGATGTGGTATCCCTCGCGGTCGTCCAGATCCCAATAGGACTGGCCGGTCACCACGCCGAAGCTGACGTCTTGCCATTGATCGACGGCGGCGGGTGTGCCGAACGACCCGGTCGCAGTCGCACTGACTTTGGCTTCCGCCGAATCGCGGGCTTCGACCTTCAGATGGTAACGCGTGGCAGGCTTCAGGCCGCTGATGCGGAATTGATGGATGAAGTCATTCTTTTCAGCGACGGTCACCCAGTCCGTCGACTTCGCCTCTGCCAAACTTTCGTCGGTCGAGTACAGAACGCGAACTTGTCCCACGGCACCGGGCGTCGCTCCTTCGCGATCTTCGACTTTAATCTCGGACGGCGTGTACTTATTCTCCTTGGCTTCAGTCTTCTTCGGCTCGCGGTAACCGTCCCAATTGCGTTCGGCATCGCGGGTGACACGCGTCCAAATAATGGCCGAGTCGTGCGTCGCTTCGCCGACACGAAATCCCATCGCCATTTCTGCGGCGGCCCCAAGATTTGGGCACGCTAACGAGAGCACCCCGATAATCAACAGGCTTGTACATATTCGCAACATGGCGGTTGTCTCCATCGTAGAAGTTCAAAGCAGTTCCGGCGCTCCGTGGCGGGCCTACGGATTCGGATTCTATCATGCTTCACGACCGACCAGTAGAATGAACGGCGAAGTTCACTACGTCAACAACTTCGGAGCGATCACCGTGCCCGCCGAATCCGCCGACCGCTATCTCGCGCTGAAAGTCATGATGATGCCTTGCGATACGAACCCGTATGGCACGATCTTCGGCGGCGTACTGCTCAGCTACATCGATCAGGCCGGCGCGATTGGGGCTCGGTACGAGATCGCTCGTCACGACTTTCCAACGCAGGACATCGTCACGGTCGCCATGAAGAGTGTCGAATTCCACCAGTCGGTGTTTGTCGGTGACTGTGTCAGCTTTTGGACGGAGTTGAGCAGCATTGGCAAGACATCCATCACCATGCACATCACGGTCGAAGCCGACCGGGACGGCAAAGTTACGAACCTGACCGAGGCCGATGTCACTTACGTGTCGGTCAAGACGGATGGACACACACGCAGGCCGGTTCCGATTCGAGGGAAGTAGTCAGATCGAAGCTTTTGGTGCGGACTGCCAATTTGGAGTGCGGTGACTTGTCGCCGCTTTCCTATTTCTTTCTTGCAACTGTCAAATCGGTCGTGACCAACCATCTTTGGCTGTCTGAACTCGCGGTTGGGCTCTCAGAATCCCTTCAAGGTGGCTACCGAACAGCCGAATACCAGTTGCCACGGCTTCACTTTCGTTCGCCGCAGTCACGCGACCTAGAAAGTGATTCTCGGCAAACACGTCCCACTCGCTATTCGTCACAGTATTGTTGCTCATGCTCAGAATCTCCGTTGTATTGCCTGCCTCAACACTCGGGGTACATTACTCTAACTGTTGATTGGGACGAGAATAGACGTCAATCGACATTGTGGCAATCACAGAACTCGTTTGGGTGGTCGATTATTGGGTGCGGAGCATGTCGTGGCGATTCGACTTTAGCGATGATGCCGATTCTCCTGGCTGTAACGAACGTTTCGCGATAGTGATCACGAATGGATCGCCCTCTGTTCATCTCGACCTGCGCTCCAGTCCTCAGATGCATGTGCTTCGTGACTACGAGCCGATTGTAACGGCATAGCGTTCCCATTTGGAGTGCTGTGACCTGTCACAGCTTTCTTTCGCGGCGGTGCCGCTTTAGTTTTAGGAATATAAGACTGTGCCAAGAAAATAAATAGGAAAGCGGCGACAAGTCGCCGCAGTCCAAATCTGGTTCTGCTTGGCCGCTTGGCAGTCACATGCTTTCGTTCAGCACTTGTCGCAGCTATCCTAGTGAACCTGCATCCACTCGAAATCTCTTGTCAGAGGTCCTGATGAATACTCACAACTCGCGAATCGGCCTCGTGCTGTTCGCGGTTTACCTGCTGCTGTACGGAGGTTTTGTCTTCCTGAGCGCGTTCGCGACGGACGTGATGGAAACGACTCCGATCGCTGGCGTCAATCTCGCTATCCTCTATGGCTTCGGACTGATCATCGCGGCGCTGGTGTTAGCGTTGATCTACGGCTTTCTCTGTAAGCCAACCGACGACGAGATCGCAGCTCGGGGAGGCAAGAAATGATTCACGAAGCCTCTTACGTGGCGGTAGCGATCTTCTTCGCTTTCGTCGCCGTCACGCTGGGAATTAGTTTCTATCTCGGCGGGAAAGCGAAGTCCTCCCAGGGTTACTTCGCCGCTCACGGCCAGATCCCGTGGTTTGTGAACGGTGTCGCTTTCGCAGGCGACTACCTTTCCGCCGCGTCGTTCCTCGGCATCTGCGGCATGATCGCGTTCTATGGCTACGACGGGTTCTTGTATTCGATTGGCTATCTGGCCGGTTGGATCGTGGCGTTGTTCGTGGTCGCCGAGCCGATGAAACGACTCGGCAAGTTCACTTTCGCCGATGCGCTCGACGCCAAGTTCAATTCGCCCGGTATCAAACTCGCCGTCGGCATCAGCACGCTGGCCGTCAGCGTCTTCTATCTGATTCCACAGATGGTCGGTGCCGGCGCTCTCGTCCAACCGCTCTTGGGTTTTAAGGAACACTGGGTGGGTGTCGTGATCGTCGGTATGACCGTGATCTTGATCGTCGTGACTGCCGGAATGGTGTCGACCACCTGGGTCCAGTTCATCAAAGGTTCGTTGCTCGTGCTGTTCAGCGCCATCCTGACGGTGATGCTCTGGGCACGCGGCTTTGAAACGAAACAAGGCGGGATCGACGGGCACGTGTTTCAGACGATCGGGCCGCTCAGCGAATCGGGGCTGGCCGAACAGCTGGCTCAGCAACCCGGCTTGGAAGACAGCGAAGTCATATCGCCGGATGGCGAATGGACGGACGCTCCTTTCGTGCGTACTCGAAACGATTCGGGAGTCGTGACCGTTTGGCGCAGGGAAGCCGCTGGCGACGGGAAAGTCCGCCTCAGCGAGGCACAGACCGTCGAAACGCGCGACGGGCACGTCTGGGTCAACGGACAGCCGAAGGGCGAGAAGAAAGGCGAACCCGAGCTGCGTCCGATCGGGTACGTCAGCAAGTTGCCCGGCGGCGAGACGAAGACCGGCCCGCTGGGACCGCTGTCGTTCCTCAGCACGCTGCAAGAAAGCGAAGTCGTCTTGTGGCCCAAACAAGTCGTCGTCGGGGCGGATGGCATCAAGACGACCGTGTATTACCAGAAGCCGACACCCGGTAGCCAAATCCTCCGGCCCGGCGAGTCGCCCACGTTCAAAGGAATCCGCAGCGACAACTTCTTCGACAAGCTGAACTTTCTCTCGCTCATGTTGGCTCTCTTCTGCGGCACCGCGTCGTTGCCTCACATTCTCATTCGGTACTACACCGTGAAAGACGAGTCGAGTGCTCGCAAGAGCACGATCGTCGGCATCGCCAGCATCGGCTTCTTCTATGTACTGACGCTGTACATGGGGCTGGGGGCCATGACCAGCGGTTCGATCGACGTCACCGATAGCAACATGGCCGCGCCGCTGCTGGCGCGGAGCATGAACGAATGGCTGTTCGCCGCCATTTCGGCGATTGCGTTCACAACGGTGCTGGGAACGGTCAGCGGTTTGATTCTGGCTTCCGCCGGAGCCGTGACGCACGACTTGATGTCCAGCTACCTGAAGATCGAGATGAGCGATCACGAGAAGGTACGCGTGGCGAAGATCGCCTCGGTGGTCGTGGGCGTGATCGCCATCGTGCTTGGCATTCAATTCAAAAACCTGAACGTCAGCTATCTCGTTGGTTGGGCGTTCAGCGTCGCGGCTTCCGCGAACTTGCCGTCGCTGGTGATGATCTTGTTTTGGAATGGAGTGACGCGTCAGGGTGTGATCACCGCCGTGTTAGTCGGGATGGTCAGTTCGCTGGGTTGGATCCTGCTGAGCGCCGATACGTTCACCGGTGTCTACGGGTTGTCTGCGAATCAAGCCCTCGTCCCGTTCAGCCAACCCGGCATTGTCACGATCCCACTGGGTTTCCTGACGTTGATCGTCGTCTCGCTAATGACGAGTGGCAAAAAGTAGGGCGGCAGGGCCGCAGCCAATGCGAGCTATCGCTCGGTTAACCACAACCCGCTCCCGCTGGTCGCTGGAATCGTGTTACGATAACAGCCCATTTACTGTTAACGGTGTAGGGTGTGCCTCGCACACCATCACGCGAGTCGTCACGATGTTTGATCCCGATCAGTACCAGTTGCTCGACTTCGGCGCTGAACGCAAGTTAGAGCGTTTTGGCAACTATCTGCTCGACCGATACTCGCCACCTGCCGAGGATGCTCGAAAGTCGAATCCTGCGGAGTGGAAGAACGTTCACGCTCGCTTCGAACGGACAGAAGGTGACGAAGGACGTTGGAAGCCAGCTGATGCGTTGCCAGCGACATGGACGATCGCGCACGCAGAGTTAACTTTTGAGTTGCAGGCGACTCCGTTCGGACATGTCGGTGTGTTTCCCGAGCAAGCAGCGAATTGGGATTGGATCGCCAAGCAAGTCACGCGTGCGTCGCGACCGCTTCGCGTGTTGAATCTATTCGCCTATACCGGCGGCAGCACATTGGCAGCTGCGGCGGCGGGTGCGGAAGTCGTCCACGTTGATTCCGCGAAGAACACGGTGGCTTGGGCTCGGCGGAACGCGGAGCTGTCCGGTCTGGCGGACAAACCGATACGCTGGATTGCCGAAGACGCGAAAAAGTTTGCCGAGCGCGAGTTGCGGCGCGGCAATCGTTACGATGCCGTGATTCTCGATCCACCCAGCTACGGCCACGGTCCCAAGGGCGAAGCGTGGAAGATCACTCGCGACCTGCATCCGTTACTGACAACATGTGCCGAGCTGACGGAAGGCCAACGTGCGTTCATGTTGCTGACTTGCCACTCGCCCGGTTTCGACCCACCTGAAGTCGAGGCGATGTTGGCCGACGCAGTATTCGGCACCTGCCAAGCCGGTGCCACCGCGCGGTCACTTACGATTTCCTGCGTTGACGGACGGGAGCTGCCCAGCGGTGTCGTAGCCCGCTGGCCCCGCTGAGGCTTCTGTCCAACGCGAAAGGCACAATCATGGACCAGACTTTCGATGTGATTGTCGTCGGTGCAGGTGGCAGTGGGCTGGCTGCGGCCTATTCAGCAGCCGAGCATGGCGGGCGCGTGCTCGTGTTGGAAAAGCGCCCGCAACCCGGCGGAACCACTGGGATCGCGGTCGGTTCGTTCACGGCGGCCGGTACGAGTTTGCAACGCCAAGCCGCGGTCAAAGACAGCCCCGAGTTGCATATCGAAGACGCCGGGCACTTCCCGCCCGATGAGCTCGAAGCTCGCAACTCGGACGAGATGCGAGCGTTCTTTTTGCGCGAAGCAACAACAACTTTTGAATGGCTGCGAGGGCTCGGTCTGTCGTTCGTCGGCCCGAGTCCCGAACCGCCGAATCGCCATCCGCGAATGCACAATGTCGTTCCCGGAGCCAAGGCGTACATCGCCGCACTGCAATTGGCATTACAGCGAAAGGGTGGCGTCCTGCTCCCGAATGCGTCGGTCGAGTGTCTGCTGCGCGAGGGTGAGCGAGTGGTCGGAGTGCGTGTTGTCGTCGATGGTACGACCCGAGAATTCCACGCCCGTCGCGGTGTCATTCTGGCCGCAGGTGACTATGCCAACAACCGCGACATGATCGCTGAGTACAAGGGCGAACAGTATCGCGAGATCGAGGGCATCAACCCATTCGCCACCGGAGATGGACACAAGCTGGCCCAGGAAGCCGGCGCACAGCTCGTCAACATGGACGTGACGTACGGCCCCGAGTTGCGGTTCGTCCCGTCGAGCAAACGACCGTTTCAGCAGTGGTTGCCCGCGAGCGGAGTTGCCGCACGGGCAATGGGTGCTGTGGCGACTCGGTTGCCGAGTTGGGTCATGCGTTCGATGATCAAGCGATTGCTGGTCACGTGGCAGCATCCCGAGAACTCGCTGTTCGACGATGGGGCCATCCTACTGAACCAAGCTGGCCAACGCTTCGTCGACGAAACGAAATATCCCGACCGCGAGATCGCGCTCGCCGCGCAGCCGGAGAAGAAGGCGTATATCCTGCTCGATGGCCGGCTCATCGAACGCTATTCCGCTTGGCCGCACTTTATCTCGACGGCACCGGACATCGCTTACGCTTACGTCGCCGACTACCTGCGGCTGCGACCGGACGTCGCGCATCGCGGCACAACGCTAGAGGAAGTCGCGCGTCGCGTCGGTCTCGATCCCGCAGCCGTGCGTCACACTTTGCAAACCTATCACGGCACTTTGCAAAATCGCGGCACGTCAACATTGCCTTTGGAGGAAGGGCCGTGGGTTTTGTTGGGGCCGGTGAAAGCCTACTTCACGACGACCGAAGGCGGAGCCGTCGTCAACCAACAGATGCAAGTGGTAGATGAAAACGGTGGCATCATTTCCGGCCTGTACGCAGTCGGCCAAAACGGACTCGCCGGCATGATCCTCTGGAGCCACGGCCTTCACATTGCCTGGGCCATGACCAGCGGAAGATTGGCCGGCATTGCTGTGATGAGAGGCTCAACCGAAGATGCGAATTGAACTATGTGTCATTGATCGCGGAACGATTAGCGACGATCCTACATAGAACCGAGGCCCTCCACGTCGTAGCTTTCGATCGAGCCGCGGCTTCACGCTGCTGCTCACGGATCGGGAACTCACGACGCTCGACGAGTCACACTACACCTATGCCCGCCCTCAACATCAACACCACCCATTCCCACTCCTGGCTGCCAATCATGAAGCACTTCTTGTCGATCCTCGCCGTGTTCTTCTGTTGTCCTACTCAAGCCGCCGAACCGAAGCCGAACATCATCATGGTCTTCATCGATGACATGGGCTGGGGCGACTTCTCGTGTTTCGGGAACGAAGCGGCGAAGACTCCGAACGTGGACCGGCTGGCTGCGGAGGGCCTGCGCTTCTCGCAGTTCTACGTGAACGCGCCGATCTGTTCGCCGTCGAGATGTGCGCTCACGACCGGCCAGTATCCGCAACGCTGGCGGATCACCTCGTATCTCAACAACCGCGCGGACAACCAGCGTCGCGGCGTTGCGAACTGGCTCGATCCGCAAGCCCCGACGCTGGCGCGAATGCTGCACGACGAGGGCTATGCCACAGGCCACTTTGGCAAATGGCATCTCGGCGGCCAGCGGGACGTGGACGACGCGCCACCGATCACCGCTTATGGCTTCGACCAGTCTCTGACCAACTTCGAAGGCATGGGTGCGAAACTGTTGCCGTTGACGCTCAAACCGGGCCAACAAGAGCCCGGCCGTATCTGGGCGGACGCCGAGCGTCTGGGCGAGCCCGTGACCTGGATGCAGCGTTCACAAATCACCGGCGGATTTGTCGGAGCCGCGATCCCGTTCATCGACCGCGCGGCGCGCGAGCAAAAGTCGTTTTACATCAACCTCTGGCCGGATGACGTGCATGGTCCGTGGTGGCCGCCCGTCGACAAGTGGGCCGACGGAAAACGCGGACTGTATTTGTCCGTACTTCAGGAGATGGACCGACAACTCGGCGAGCTCTTCGATCACATTCGCGAGTCGCCCACGCTGCGAGACAACACGTTGATTCTTGTCTGCTCGGATAATGGTCCCGAACCGGGAGCAGGGAGCGCGGGACCATTTCGCGGCGCGAAGACGCAACTGTACGAGGGAGGCATCCGCTCGCCGCTGGTCGCCTGGGGGCCGGGACTGATCGCGCAGGAAGATCGTGGCCGACACAACGAGACTTCAACCTTCGCCGCATTCGACCTCGTTCCCTCACTGCTCGCGCTGGCGCATGTGCGAGCACCAGTCGAAGTGAAGTTCGACGGCGAAGATGTCTCGGCGACACTGCTTGGCCGGAGCACGGCTTCGCGGTCGGCTCCGATCTTTTGGCGTCGTCCGCCCGATCGAAAGAACGCGCCGCCGGCGATCCTTGAACCACAACCCGATCTGGCAGTGCGCGAGGGCGATTGGAAATTGCTCTGCAACTACGACGGTTCGCAACCGGAGCTGTATGACCTCGCGAACGACCGAGCGGAAACGGAGAATCGTGCTGGGCAACAACCCGAAGTCGTGAAACGCCTCACCGCCTCTGTCGTCGCCTGGCATGAGTCGCTACCCGCCGACAATGGCCCGGCACTCGGAGTCAGGAAGTGATTTAAGGTTCGCTATCGAGATCGAAGGCCTGCATAGGTGCCGGAGAACATGGCATGTCCCACACCTTCTGGCCGAAGCGATCCAGTGCGTTCTTCTGGCCGCTTTGATCCGCCGACGCTTGCAGGTGATCGAAGCCGTTGAGTAAATCACGCCGCCCGCCGAGGTGACCCACGGAAAGGCCCGAAGCAATCTCTAAGTTCGGCAATGAGAAGAGACCAACATTCACCGGATCAGCTCCGGTCTCGAAGGGTCTGTGAGCGACGCCCAGGTAGGCAGAGTCGGTTAAGGTACTTGCTGCGGGATCATGACATAGGTTGGCAGCTCGGGATCAAATGCTGTTTAATCGCGGACAGGGGAATCGCCGTACTCGCTGCGATATCAACCTGTTACGCTGGATTTTGTGTGTGGCGAAATGCAATGGCGTAACATAAAATCTTACTCGGCCGTTCCGATCTGGCTAATGGTGATCCATGATTCCACCTGACCTTGAACGAAGTTGCCAATTGTTTGAAGCTGCGTGGCAATCGGGGCAGCGGTCGCGAATCGAAGATATACTCCGTGAATTGCCTAACGAGTATCGTGACGAGGCTTTTAAGCGGTTGCTTGAAATTGAATTGAGATGTCGTCGCGCCGCGCAAGAGGTTGTGTCCGTTGACGACTACTCCGAGCGTTTTCCGGAATTGGTCGCACAAACGATTGCAACATTGAAGAACTCGCCAGCGCGGCAGGGGCTGGACACCGTCGAGTGGCAAGGCGCGGCGATGCAAGAGACGACTCCGCCTGCCGGTGCGCCGCGCATTGCAACGCCCGCGGGACAACAACTGCCGCGGCCATTTGGCGAGTATGAGCTGCTGTCGGAAATCGCTCGGGGCGGCATGGGAGTCGTGTTCCGCGCGCGGCAAGTCAAGTTAAACCGACCGGTGGCGATCAAGATGATCTTGTCCGGCGAGTTCGCGAACGAGGAACACGTGCAGCGGTTTTATAGTGAGGCGGAAGCCGCCGCCAACTTGGATCATCCGGGGATCGTGCCGATTCACGAAGTCGGCCAACAAGACGGTCAGCACTTCTTTTCAATGGGGTTTGTCGATGGGCAAAGTCTTTCGGCACTCATCAAGGACGGCCCGCTCCCGCCGCGCGAAGCCGCCAAGCTGCTCGCGCAGATTGTCTCGGCGGTTCGATATGCACATGAACACGGCGTGATCCACCGCGATTTGAAGCCGGCTAATGTGCTACTCGACGTCGATGGCCATCCGCGAGTGACGGATTTCGGCTTGGCCAAGCGAGTTACGGGCGACAGCGGGCTGACGGCGAGCGGCCAGATCATGGGAACACCCAGCTACATGCCGCCCGAACAAGCGGCCGGCAGAATCGATCAAATTGGACCGGCAGCCGACATCTATTCGCTCGGCGCGATACTGTACGAGATGCTCACCGGTCGTCCGCCGTTCCGCGCCGCGACACCCGTCGACACGCTCCGGCAAGTTCTGGAACGAGAACCGGCCGAACCTCGCAAGCTGAATCCGGCGATCGATCGTGACTTGGAAACGATCTGTTTGAAGTGTCTCGCAAAGCAGCCGCGAGAACGCTATGCGTCTGCCGTGGACTTACACGACGAACTAACTCGATATCTGTCTGGTGAGCCGATCCACGCTCGGCGACTCGGGGTGTTGCCGCGCGCGTGGCGTTGGTGCAAGCGCAAGCCGGTGCTCGCGGGAATGTACGCAGCGACGTGCGCTGCCGTCGTACTTATGATCGCTTTGGCGATCGCCGGCCAACGTGCGAAGCGAGTCGAGCAGCTTGGCAATCTGCGAGCCGCCTTCGAAGCGGGCTTGCGACGCGTTTCGCCCGAGTCGAATTACCTCGACGAAATGGATGCGACGATCGCAGTCCTCCGCAGCCTGGACGAAGCCGAAGCGAATTCCGCCCATCGGAAACTGGTCCAGGAATACGCACGAGCCGTGAAAGCGGCGATTGTACAGACGGAGTTAACCTCGTCCAGCGAACAGCAATTTCAAGTCGCGATCGAAGCGGTACGCTTGCGCGACGCGTCGCTGGCCGACGAATTGTCCACCACACTCGCGGGGCGGATCGCACAGTGGCGAACCATCGTCGATCTGCGCTCGCCGTTCGCGGACTACGCCGCGCTATTCCCTGCCGGCGAAGTGGCGCTGAAGGGTTCGCAGCTGAACGCGGCAATTCCCGTGCGGATGCGCGAAACATTCGACGCAGCTGGCGTGGCACGTAAAACGCCGGACCAGCGAATTCTGCTGACGACTCCGTGTGGGAGCAACGTCGAGCTGGAGGCCACCTTAGCCGAGAATTGGGATCAGGCTGGTCGAGTTGGAGTAGTGGTGAACGCCCGCGACGTAGGCGGATACTCGTTCCTGGTCCGATTGGAGTCGACGGGATTGCAAGTAGATGCACAAGCCATCGCGACGGTTGCCGCGACAACCTTTGCACAGGCCCGACAAGTCGGCGGTGACGTGACGGTCGAAATGCGCAAAGGAGACGCCGTTCTCCAACGCGCCGTGTGGCCAGCCGAGCGACTACCGGCAGGCCCGTTGGTCCTGCGTGCGAAACGCGAGCGCGATCGATTGACGTTTCAAGTAAACGCCCAGCCACCGCTGGAATTTCGCGATGTGTTTTCATCCGCGATGGGGCGAGGCGCACTTGGTGTCGATTGGCCGAAAAATGTAGGACTGACGGGCCTTCGCGTTCGGGCGATGACCGCGCCGGCGATTCCGCGGCCGATTGAATTGGCGGACGAGAAGCTAGACGCCGGCGACGCTGCCGCCGCGCTCGTGATTTACGAAGAGCAATCGGGGTTCGCGACGACAGATGCGGATCGTGCAGAGACCGCACATAAGCAAGCGCTCTGCCTGACCCTGCTCAATCGCCCGGACGATGCCGCGCGGCTGTACGAGCAAGCGCGGGCTTCGCGCCAGGAACCGTGGTCGCTGTTGGCAGGCTGCCAACTCTGGCTACAAGCGGTTCGAGAGCGGCAAGTGGAACGCGCGGACGCGATCTATGACGAACTAGGATCGGGCTATACGTTCGAACAATTGGCGGGGTCGGTTCCAGTCGCCGAACGGGGCGTTATCTTGACGGCGTATTTTTCGGGCGAGTTCGAGGCGCGAACCGCGACCGGACTGCGGCGGATCGAACGCGCCGCCGCGATCGACCGGTTCCTTTCCGCCAGCGGGCAAGGCGATTCCAACAACCAGCGGCGGTTGATCAAGGCCGTCGAACTGGCGGGCCTGCACGAAAAGGCCCTGACGATGTGGGAGGAGTTATCGGCTGCGTTTCCGAACGACACCTACTCGCGCTACAGGCGCTCGATGTTGCTGCGAGTCATGGGCCGGCCGCAGATGTCGCTGCAACTCTTGGATCAGGCGATTGAAGAGGAGCGACGACGACAGCTCGAACGTGTGCCATGGGATTTGCTGCTGGAACGGTTTCGCACGCTGGCCGCGCTGCGAAACTGGCCCGCGGCGTGGGAGGCCGTCGAGGAAGCCCGTCGCTTGTTAGTGACCGATACGACGCTGGAAAACGAACTGGCTCGCCGCTGCCAGTTGACGTCGCACATCTACTTGTCGCGCGGGTTCATCCAAGAGGAATTGGGCCGGCCCGACGACGCGTTTCAATCGTGGACCATCGGCTATCAGCAAGCTCGTCCCGCGCTCGGCCGAGTCGACGCGGCGGACGACTGGACCGTGCTGAATTGTTTGATCTTGGGTTCGCTTTCGGGACAGCTCGAGCCCTCTGACACCGAAGCGGCGGTGGTGCTGATTGGCGGTAGCGGAAAGTCGCAGCAAATCGTCAAGTTGGTGTTCGGTCAACTCGGCGGCGTCGTCCTTCAAAGTACGCTGTCCGAAATGTGGAAGCGGCCGCGCGGCCGCCAGATGGCTCGCGACGACTACGCCTTTTTCATGACGCCGTACAACCAGCGAATGAGCGGCGCATTGCAGTTGGCGTTCACCGAGTATGTCCGGCAGTCGGCGTTCGGCGAAGAGATGCGAGACGATCAAGAGCGTGTCGTCTGGGAAGGGGCGGGGGAAGTGCTGGGGCTCTATCGCTCGAATCGGATCTCGTTGCTCAGCCTCGCCAGTATCTTTGTGATGTGGCAGTCGCCGAATCGGGCGAGTGATATTGAGACGCTGTTCGCGTCGTTTACGCCGCGTCAGCAGGGATTGGCGGATTATATCTATGGACACCGCATGCTGTACCTCGATGCTCCGCCTTCGCAAGTTGCCGCGCTGCTGCGAAAGGGAGTCGCAAAACTGGCGGAGGATTCGCCGGAACGAGCGGTCGTCGAACGGGAAATACGCCAATTGGACGCCGAGCAAGGTGAGCTCGCCA
Source organism: Planctomycetota bacterium (assembly GCA_963204995.1). Lineage (GTDB taxonomy): Bacteria > Planctomycetota > Planctomycetia > Pirellulales > Pirellulaceae. The sequence goes on from CAUJKL010000264.1 coordinate 14,426, forward strand.
TTCGCGCCCCGCTCGGTCGCCCGGCGCAACTTCATCTCCAGCGCCAGGGCGACGAAGTGGTCACACATCTTGTCGACCGGGCGGCCGAATTGGAACTGCCCGCTGGGATCTACAACATTTCGGCTTCGGCGGGCGATGACGAAATCGGTGCCGCTCCCGGGCAAGTCGAACTCAAAGCCGGTCGGCGAAACATCGTTGTCTTGTCGGATCGCTGGCAGCCGAGCGCGAGCGAATCGGCGCTGCCCGGTCTGGTAGCTCAGCCTGCCTCGTTGCCCGGCGTCGACCGTTGGCAAATGTGTTTCAGGTGTCCCGTGTCGCCGATTCGTTGTGTGGCCTGGAGTCCTGCTGGTGATCGATACGCGGCGGCGGGGCGCGACGCCGTGATTCGTATCTTTGATGCTTCGAACGGCGAGCCGCTGCATTTTCTGCTCGGTCACACAGCCGAAGTGATCGCGCTCGCGTGGTCGCCCGACGGAACGACGTTGGCCTCGGGCGGCATCGATGGCATCATGCGGCTATGGGACACCAAGGAAGCCCGGCTGATCACGAATGTGACCGGACATAAGACGGCGGTCACACGCCTGGCGTTCAGTCCCGACGGTCAATGGCTGGCATCCGGTAGTTGGGACCACTCAGTTCGCTTGTGGTCGCCCGCCGGTGTCGCGGGGCGCGTGATGGACGGGCATCAACAGGCGGTGACGGGACTCGCGTGGAGTCCCGACTCGACGCGAATCGCCAGCATCGGTGGCGAGCAGACGCTGCTGATCCGGCAGGCAGCCGTTGAAGCCGACCCGGTACGAATCCAATTATCCGTTCAGCCGAATGATGTATCTTGGAGCGGAGACGGCGGCCTGTTGGCGGTGTCGAGCGGCGCGGCAGGCGTGAGCGTGTTCGATACGACGACGTGGCGGGAAACACGCCAACTACAAACTCCGAAGAACGGGATCACAGGGATCGCATGGCGGCCGGGCAACCGACAAATCGCGGCTGTTGGCTGGATGGGCCGCATCCTGCTTTGGGATGCAGCGGGCGAAAGCGACTTGCCGAACATCGTGAAATCGATCATTCCGCAGGGCTGCCTCGACTGGACCGACGACGGCGCGAGATTACTGACGGGCAGCTACGACGGGCTCGTGCGTCAGTGGGACGCCGAATTGAATACACTTGCCATGCAAGGCACCCCGATGCGCTCCGTCCAGGCTCTCGCATGGCAACCAGATGGAAGCAAGCTGGCGGTCGCTTGCCGCGACTCGACCATACGCTTGTTCGACGAGCACGCTCAGCCGGCCGAGACGTTGTGCATGTCCAGTCATACGCCGACACGCCTTGCATGGGATGCGAGCGGCGAACGGTTGGCGGCCTCTGTGGATAACTCGCAAATTCACATTTGGAAGCTGAACGACGAATCTCCGAAACAACTCACTCCGCATCGTTCGGCCGTCTTTGCCATTGCTTGGGGGCCGAACGGGCAATTCGCTTCCGCCGCTCAATCGGACGAGTTGCGAATCTGGACGCCCGAATTGGACAAGTATCGTGCCATCGCGAACTTGGAGCGGCGCGTGGTTGCACTGGCGTGGAATCAAGCGGGCGTGCTGGCCGCCGCCGACGGCTCGGCGACGGTTCGGTTGTGGAACACTGCGGATTCCGATCGGGAGCAGGACATCGACGTAAAAGGATCTTGCAACGCGATTGCCTGGCGGCCCGACGGAACTCACTTGGCTGCGGCGGCCAATAACAACATCTTGATCCTGACGCCGGACGGTGCGATCCAATCAACGTGGAAAGGGCAACGCGGAAGCATCCGCAGTTTGGCCTGGAGCGCCGACTTCGCAAAGCTGATCTCCGCCAGTCTGGAAGGAACGATTCGCATCTGGGGCAAATCCGGCGGCGAACTGCTGACGATCGACACCTCGCGGCAAGCAGCGCCCGAACTCATGGCGCTGCATCCCGCCGGAAAACTGTTGGCGGCCGCAGCGGAACAGCCGTGGGTTGTACTATACGACACGGAAACGGGACTCGTCCGGGCCACCATCGCGCTGCTGAGCGACGGGCGCGCGGCCCGCATCTATCCGGGCGGCAAAGTCAGCGGCCCGGCGGAGGTCATCGAGCAAGAACTCGTTTACGTCGCGGTTGATAAAGCGGGAGTGTTTCGCTGGCAGACGCATACGATCGGCGAAAGAGAGTGAATTAAGATGGCGGGCGAGCTTTGGTCCATCGCCTCAAGGTTGCGAATAATTATAGCAAAGCCCGCTCATTCTCACTGACGATCCTTGTTGTAGTATTAAAGCCTGAAGGTGAAATTGAAATTGAGCAAGTCTGAAGACTTGGCCCAAGAACGCCAAGAGGTTGTGAAAAAATCGTGGGATAGTCTTCCAGCCTGTCATTTTCCCCGTATTTCTGACAGGCTGGAAGCCTATCCCACCCAATAAAATCACAGCCTCCAAGTGGTCCAACACATCGACGGAGTAGCAACAGATGCCAACTTATGTCTATGAAATCCTCGACGCGGATGGGAATCCGGGCGAGCGGTTCGAGGTCGTGCAGTTGATGTCGGAGGAACCGCTGGCGAAGCATCCCGAGACTGGACAAGCGGTTCGCCGCGTCTTCGTGCCGTTTCATGTCGCGGGCAAGCACGCTCCCATGAAAACCGATCGTAACCTCGCCGACGACAAGAAACTCGGAAAACTTGGTTTTACAAAGTACGAGAAGTCGGGTGACGGCACTTATGAGAAGGTCGTCGGCGATGGGCCCAAGACGATCACGCGGTAAACCGATTCGCTTAAATGCCTATGATTTCGGGTGCTGTCGGGGCTAGCATGAACAATTAGCCTGGGGCAACCTCAAGTCTGTGCCAGCAATCTTCCGACCATTAACGACGTGCCCCTACGCTCCGTCCCGCCAAGGAACTTGTGATGCTAGACCGAGCCATCACGGATTACGTCGCCACTGCCCCGCAACTTGTCAAGAAAATCCCTGGCCAGCTCAGTGCTGGCGAAATTCGTTTTCTTGCACTGCTGGGTGCCTGTCCGCTCGCGGAGGGAGAGATTCTTGCGATCGGTTGCGGGTTGGGGCAATCCGCGATTATTTTGGCCGAGGCAGCACGTTTGGCGGGCGAGTCCCGTGTGAGTGCGATCGATCCCTTGGAAACGAAGTTCTATCGAACGAGTCTCGCGACGATTGAAGCGAACCTGCGAAGTGCGCGAGTTAACGATATCGTCGACTTTCATCAGGTCTTCCCCGAAGAGATCAGCGAGATCTGGGATCGGCCTTTACGGCTGTTGTGGCTGGGTGCCGAGCATTCACCCGATGGCGCCGAGGCCGATTTCGATGAGTATTCCGAGTATTTGACCGATGGCGGCATCGTCGCGTTTCACAATGCCGTCAAGCGACGCGACGGAGGCCTGGTCGTGTTTACGGAAGACATCCTGCTCGACGAGCATTTTGGTGCCGCAGGAGTTTGTGGAACGATTGCATGGGCGAGATATCATAGCGACCCAGCTCACGCCCACAAGTTTCAAGACCAAAAGATGAAGCTCTATCAACAACTGACTCCGTTGCTCCCGTTCGTTGCACAGGATCGCAAGCAGAGTTGGTGGTCGCGTTTGTCGCTCAAGCTGCACGAGCGACGCATACCGCATGAGGACGTCGATCCAGAATCGTGGCTGCGAAACGTCGCCTAGCGTTTCTCGCGACGCTACAATGTGTCGTTATGACACATCCACCTGGACGCACGACGCTCTTACTGTTGTATGCGGCAGCCTGCTGGCTCGCCGCATGTTCGCTGACTGTTGCCGATGAGGCGGCAGTCGTATCACGGATTCTGTTCGGCTCGTGTATCAAGCAAGAGCAGCCGATCGGGCAACTTCAAGCCGCACCGCAACAATAACCGTCCGATGAAACTCTTTGCACCCGCAACAGGATATCAACAGCATGAGCTTGCCACTACGATCGGACACGCGATCGCTCCCATGGATAACGATGTTACTTGTACTCTCGGCGACGGTTGTCTGTGCCGCTCCGCTCGTCGAACCGCGACAACCCAACGGTGACGGAACCGTAGTCGTCGGCGGCGACTTGAAACAGTGGCACAAGGTGACGTTGACGCTTGATGGCCCATTCGCGCATGAACGCGACAACGAGCCGAATCCCTTCACAGACGTTGCCATGTCCGTCACATTCACGCACGAGTCAGGCGCGCCGAGATACACGGTTCCTGGATACTTTGCAGCAGATGGCAAGGCCGCTGAATCCGGCGCGCAGTCTGGGACGAAGTGGCGGGCTCACCTCTCGCCCGACAAACCGGGCAAATGGAACTATGTCGTTGCGATGCAAACCGGCAAACAGTTGATTCACAACAACGCGGCCAACTCCAGCGTCTTGGCCGAGTTCGGTCAGAGCGGATCGTTTAACGTCGCTCCCACGGATAAAACGGGTCGCGATCTCCGCGCGAAGGGACGGCTGGAATATGTCGGCGGACATTATTTACGGTTTGCTGGCGATGGCGAGTATTTCTTGAAGGCAGGCCCCGATGCCCCTGAGACGCTACTGGCCTATGCCGACTTTGATGGCACGCAGCCAGGCCGCAAACGCAACGCGCGTTCCGGCGAGGCCGCGCCGACGCAAGCATTGCACTACTACGCGCCGCATGTTGACGATTGGAACGACGGCGATCCCACTTGGCACGATGGCAAGGGTAAGGGACTCATTGGGGCATTGAACTATTTAGCAGCGAAAGGGTGCAACACTTTTTCGTTCCTGCCGTATAACGCGGGCGGCGATGGCGACAACGTGTGGCCTTTCATCAGTCGCGAAGCCAAGCTGCACTACGATTGCTCGAAGCTCGACCAGTGGCAAGTCGTATTCGATCACGCCACAACGCTCGGGCTGCACTTACATTTTAAGTTGCAGGAGAACGAAATCGACGACAATCGCCGGGGGCATGAAGCTACGGACGGCGTCGTAAATGAATCGCTCGACGGCGGCAAGTTGGGTTTGGAGCGAAAGCTCTATTGTCGCGAGTTGATCGCGCGGTTCGGATACGAACTCGCCCTGCTCTGGAACATCGGCGAAGAAAACACGCAGTCGCCCGCAGAGCAGCGTGACATGATTCGTTACTTGCACGACACCGATCCCTACAAACACAACATCGTGATTCACACGTTTCCGGATCAGCAAGACAAAGTTTACACGGCATTGCTTGGTGACCAGTCGCTGTTGACCGGTGCATCGCTGCAAAACAGCTGGAGTGCCGCTCACCAACGAACGTTGCAATGGGTGCAGGCCTCGGCCAAGGCGGGCCGTCCTTGGGTTGTGTGTAACGATGAGCAGAATCCGGCCAGCGACGGTGCGCCGCCCGACCCTGGCTACGAAGGACATGACGGCTTTGCGGAGCAAGCCGGCAAAAAGTACAACTTGCACGACATTCGCAAGCTGTGTCTATGGGGAACGCTGATGGCGGGCGGCGGTGGCGTGGAGTATTACTTCGGCTACAAACTACCGCAGAACGATTTGGTGTGTGAGGACTTTCGCAGCCGCGATCGGTCGTGGGATTACTGCCGGATTGCTCTCGACTTCTTCCGCGACCAGCACATCTCATTTTGGGAGACGACCAACGCCGACGCCTTGATCGGCAACGACTCCCACTCGAACAGCCGTTTCTGCCTAGCGAAAACGAACGAGTTGTATTTGGTTTACTTGCCCAACGGTGGCAAAGCCGAGTTGGATCTTTCGACTGCGAGTGGCGGCTTTCAAGTTCAGTGGTTCAATCCGCGTGAGGGTGGGGCTTTGCTCAAAGGTTCTGTCGCTCAGGTGAAGGGCGGTGCCAAGGTCGCGCTTGGCGAACCACCGGCGGATGCAAACGAAGACTGGCTCGTCGTTGTTCGGCGAATCGCAGAGTGAGCCGTCTGAAAAAGGATCGCGATGCGTGGATGACCTTAGGATCGTCCAGGAAATAACTTCACGAAACGAGGTGGCTGGGGCTGAGTCCGCGAAGCCCCGGCTTACCATGAACTCCAATCAGCCGTGGCGTCGAAGACTCCGCCACAGCCACCCGCCCGGCGAATCGTACACTAGTGCCGGACGGTTGTGTGAAATCCGTACTATTGCCTGACCAGTCGCGAAGACCGGCCGCTTTCGCAGCGATGCCTGTTTAGTCGGTGCCCCGTTCCCTAGTTGGACCGCGTCATTCACAATCGCAGCATGAGCGATGACCGACCGTCTGTTGAACCGGCACGCGTGGCGATAGTTGCGGTCGCACTATGCGCTCTGTTGATTCGTGTTGCTTTCGCCGTGGCCAGCGCCGAGTCGTTAAACGCCGACCCCGATGCGTATCGCCAGATCGCGGAGAATCTCCGACAATACGCTGTCTATGGACCGGGCTCCGCGCCGACGGCGTTTCGGCCGCCGTTGTATCCCGTTCTGCTCGCGGCGCTGACGATCAACGGCCAGGTCACGCCTGCCATCGTGGGCGGTTTGCATGTGCTGTTCGGTGTGGCCACGGTCGTACTGACCTTTCTGCTTGGATATCATTGGCGACTTGGTCGTTGGGCGTGTGCCGCAGCCGCTCTCGTGGCGATCGATCCGATTCTGCTCAATCAATCCACGCAGGTGATGACCGAGACGTTGGCCACGTTGTTAGCGACCGCTGCGTTGTATGCGTTGTCGTTGTGGGATGCGAAACCGTCGCTACGCCTTGCGATTGTCGCCGGCATCGTCTTCGGTTTGGCGAGTCTCTGTCGACCAACGTTCCTGCCATGGTTGGGGCTATCCGCGGTGGGGATGGTGTGGCTGCGATGCGATGCTTGGAAGTTGTCGTCGTTGCGAGCTTCGGTGATGCCTGCGATCGCCTGTATTCTTTCCGCCGCGATCGTCATCTCGCCGTGGGTGTTGCGAAACTACTTTGTCTTCGGAGTGCCAAAGGTGACGACGACGCACGGTGGCTATACGGTCTTGCTGGGCAACAACCCAAGTTTCTATCGCTATCTGCGGGAGGCTCCACGCGGAACCACTTGGGATTCGTCCGAGCTAGCATCGATGTGGGAGTTGCGGCACTATTCCGCGTCGCCGAACGAACTGGTCTGGACTCTGCCCCACGAAGTCAACACGCCGCCAGTCCAGCGCTCCGAGTTCGAAGACGACGAGTTTGCCTACTCGCTAGCACGGCGCTACATTGCGGACGAGCCTGGAATGTTTGTTTACTCTTGCATCGTGCGAGTCGACCGACTGTGGCAGCTTGTGCCGTACAAGACGAGCCGCAGCGAATCGACGCTCCGCCTGCTGTCACGCATCTTAATTGGTTGCTGGTACAGCCTTGTGTTTCTGCTAGCGATCGTGGCGCTCGTTCACCTGCGAGCCGCAGCGTTTCGCTCGCCCGTGATCTGGGGGCTGCTGCTTTGCGTGACGTTTACGACCGTGCATGCGTTGTACTGGAGCAACATGCGGATGCGGGCTCCGCTGATGCCGTTTGTGTGCCTGCTGGCAGCCCACGGTGCGGCTCGCATCGCGAATCGCCCAGTCGACCGCAAGCCATGACACATCCGCAACTTAGAACCGCGTTGCGAGCTTGAATTCGCCTTGTGTGGGGTACTGCGGCCTCGTATACTCCCGCCGCCGCGAAATCACCTTTTCTCTCGCGGCAATGATCTTTTCTGAGTTCCTCGTCGGTGTTGGCAGCTTCGTCGTTTGCAGAACCGTTCGCGCCTCCAGCGCGTTTCGGACTGTCGAGTGCGCGGGCATCCATCACTGACACGTGACGTTGCATGTTTGGCAAGGATGCCGAAATTCTGAGACCAAACGACGACTATCGTCGAGTCATTCGCTCCTGCGCGCGGCGCTTGCCGAGTGCATCGTGTGTACGTGCGCTTCGGTGCCTTGCCATCGCGCTGCTCGTCATCGCATTCGCGCTAGGTTCGTCTGCCAGTGCCGAGATCACACCTCCGCTGACTTCACCCAACGCACCGATCTCGATTCATGCCAATCAAGGAAGCCGCTGGTACGAGGGCGAGTACGAAGTCTGGTCGCTCGAAGGCGATTGCACCATCGTGCAAGGGGACGTATCTGGCAGAAGCCGCTCCGCGGTCGTCTGGATTCGTCGCGCCGACTCGACGCCGCGCGAACAACACCCGAACGAGCAGAACCACGTCGAACTGAACAAGGTCATCGCTTATCTCGAACAGGGAGCAGTGGTTGACTTCGCTCATCAGCAATCGGCTCATCACATCAGCGGACGACAGACCAACACTTTTCAAGGCGATTCGTGGATGGGACACTTTCACTCGTCGTTGAGTGTCAATGTTCAAGTCGGTTCCGCGGCACCGGCTTCGGCAACCAAACCGACGTTCGTCCAACGCGGCAACGCAGCCTGGGATCGCGATATCGCGCGACGCGTCCAACGTGCTCAATTCATCGAGCAACCGCAGCCTTCACCGCCCACTCAATTCGCACCACCGACACAACTCACGCCCGAGGTCGTTCCCGCGTTCCCAGCCGTCGAACCTCGGCCGACCGCGAGAAGTCTGCAAGTCATGTCGCGCAGCAATGTGCCGATGCAATTGAAGACATTTCCCGGACGTGTTCCCGGCGAATTAGTCGTTGCGTTATCGGGCGGCGTGCGTGCGGTCGTCAGTGGCATTCAAAACGTGGAAGGACTCGAAAGCGACACGGTCTCGTTGGAAGCCGACCGCGTCGTTGTCTGGACCAACGCGGCCGCAGGTCTGACACCTGGTACGTCACAGGAAGTCGCGGAGGCCCGTTGGGAGTTCTATCTCGAAGGCAACATCATCTTCCGCGAAGGCGATCGACTGATCTACGCGGATCGGATGTACTACGACGTGAATGGCAATCGCGGCACGATTTTGAACGCCGAAATGCTCACACCGGTGAAGGACTACGAAGGGCTGATGCGTCTCAAGGCCGACGTCCTCCAGCAGCTGAACCAGCAAACGTTCTTGGCACACGGTGCGGCCCTGACTTCGAGCCGAATGGGCGTTCCGCGCTATTGGATTCAATCGGGCGAAGTCATGTTCACCGATACCCAAACTCCCGCCGTTGATGGTTTCACGGGACTACCGTACATCGATCCGCAGACTCAGGAAGCGGCGGTCGAGCACCAAATGCTGGCCACCAGCCGCAATAATTTTCTCTACGTGAGCGACTTCCCGCTGTTGTATTGGCCGACGATTGCGACAGACTTGCGAACGCCGACGTACTACCTCAACGGATTGAAGGTAAAAAACGACAGCGTTTATGGTACGCAAGTTCTCGCGGATTGGGACATGTTTCAATTACTGGGCATCCGCAACAAGCCGGATGGCACCAAGTGGACGCTCTCGACGGACTATCTCAGCCAACGTGGCCCCGCGTTGGGAACGAACGTGAGTTACGATCGTCCGGGATTCGACTGGCTTGCGGGACCCGCCCACGGCAACATCGACATTTGGGGAATCAAAGATGACGGCCTTGATAATCTGGGAGCCGATCGTCGAGCCTTGGCGCTCGAAGAGAATTTCCGCGGTCGGGCCTTCTGGCAACATCGTCAATACTTGGGAAGCGGCTATCAATTGACGGCCGAAGTGGGTTATCTCAGCGATCGTAACTTCCTCGAATCGTACTTCGAAAGCCAGTGGGACCAGTCGAAAGACGAGACCACGGGTGCCGAACTGAAACGCTATTACGGTAATAGCTCGTATGGCATCAACGCCGATGTTCGCGTGAACGACTTCTTTACACAAACCGAGTGGCTGCCGCGAGTCGATCATACGCTGATCGGTCAGTCACTCCTCTTCGATCGGCTGACTTGGTACGAGCATTCCCATGCCGGTTACGCGCGATTGCGGACGGCGACGCCACCCAGTGCGATCAACCCCACGGAGGTCGCGTCGACCACGCCGCTCGCTTGGGAGGTTCCCGTCGAGGGCATACATGCCGCGACGCGACAAGAGATCGATATGCCGTTCGATCTCGGTCCGACCAAGATCGTCCCTTATGCTCTTGGGGAATTGTTCCATGTAAGTGAAGACATCACCGCCCAGGAACGAACCCGCGCGTATGGCCAACTTGGCGTGCGGGCCAGTCTGCCGATATGGAACAGCAATCCGGATGTGCAAAGCGAGTTGTTCAATCTCAACGGCCTCGCCCACAAGGTCGTGTTCGAGTCGGAAGTGTTGTGGGCGGACGCCGCTGAAGACATGAACAATTTTCCGTTATACGAACAGTTGGATGACGACTCGGTCGAATTCTTCCGGCGGCGATTCCTTTCCACGGCGGGTGGTTATCCGTTCCCTGGGCAAGCCTCGATCCCCTTGAAGTTCGACGAGCGATACTTTGCTCTGCGAAACGGCATGCAAAGCTGGGTGACCGCACCGAGCACGGAAATTGCCGACGATTTGATGAAAGCGAGATTCGGTGTCCGGCAACGATGGCAAACAAAACGCGGGCTACCGGGGCAAGAGCGGATCGTTGATTGGATCACCTTGGACGTGGAAGGCAGCTACTTTCCCAAGGCGAGTCGAGACAATTTTGGCGAGGAGATCGGCCTCTTGGATTATGATTTTCGCTGGCACGTTGGCGATCGCGTCACCCTGTTGTCGGACGGTTTCGCCGATGTTTTCTCAGACGGTCTGCGAACCTTCTCGCTCGGTGGCGTCGTGACTCGACCATCGATGGGCAGTGCCTATCTCGGCGTCCGTTCGATCGAAGGGCCGATCAGCAGTACTATCGTCAGTGGCTCGCTCAGCTACCGGATGAGCGAGAAGTGGATACTGACGGGCAGCGCCGCAGTCGACTTTGGTTCAACTGGCAACATTGGTCAAACGTTCGGATTCACTCGAATCGGCGAGTCGACATTGATTCGAGTCGGTATCAACGTCGATGAAAGTCGCGGCAACGTAGGTGCGAATTTCCAGATCGAGCCGCGCTTCCTGTCGAGTCGCCGACTTGGATATATCGGCGGCGTCCAGATTCCTCCCGCTGGCGCTTATGGACTTGAGTAAGCAACACAAAGACAATGAGTGCAGAGTTTCAACCACCGCCTCGCAGTTTTCTCGGCAAATTTCAGTGTGCCTTTCGTGGTATCGCCGCAGGGACGCGGGGACAAAGCAGCTTTTTCGTGCATCTCGTCATCGCCGCGCTGGTGATCGGCATGGGCGTGTGGCTCGAAGTCACGGCGATTGAGTGGTGCTTGCTGGCGCTGTGTATCGCGGTCGTCTTGGCACTAGAGCTGTTCAACAGTTGCATCGAGTCGCTGGCTCGTGCGATCGACCGACAACGCAACGAACAATTGCGCAACGCCCTCGATATCGCCAGCGGTGCGGTCTTGGTCGGTGCGATCGGCAGCGCCGTCGTTGGGCTAGTGATTTTGCTACCGCACGTGGTTCAGGTTCTCGGCTGAGGAGTCCAACGAATATAGGGAGACGACGAATACCGCGCGTTCATTCGTCGTCTCCCCATATTCGTCGTCTCCCCATATTCGCCGTCTCCCTATACTCGTTGGATATACTCGTTGGATAATGTCGACCGCAAGGCGACAGAAGAACTTGTCAAAAATCCACCCTCGTCCAATTCAACCTGGAACTCGGGCAACAGCAGTCGTTCGCTCTCGAATGGTGAACGGCAGCTCGTTGAGCCCCAGGTCAGCAGTCTGTTCAAACGTCTCGTACATGGTGCGTGATTGTTCGCCTCTGGTTGGTTGGCGCCAAGTCTTGGCACTGGCCATCGCAGGGGGTCGCAGGTATAAACGAAGGGTAGTCGGCTAACTCATTGTGACAAACGAAAACGAACGGGAAGCACGCTCGAAATGGCAAAGAAAACAATTGCAGACGTGGATGTGGCGGGAAAGACAGTCTTGATGCGAGTCGATTTCAACGTGCCGCTCGACGATCAGCGGCAGATCACCGACGACCGACGTATTTCCGCAGCACTACCGTCGATCAAGTCGGTCTTGGATCGTGGTGGACGAGTGATTCTGATGAGCCACTTGGAACCGCCGAAGGGAAGCGGTGATCCGGCGGAGATCAAATACAGCCTGAAACCAGCTGCGGTGCGACTGGGCGAACTGCTTGGAAAAGAAGTCCAGTTCGCAAGTGACACGGTCGGCGATGACGCCCGGAAGAAGGCGGCGGCGCTGACCGATGGCGACGTGCTGGTGTTGGAGAACCTTCGCTACAGCAAGGCCGAGAAGAATTGCGATGCAGAGTTTGCTGCGGTCCTAGCGGGTATGGCCGACATCTACTGCAACGACGCCTTCGGCACTTGCCATCGCAAACACGCATCGATGGTCGCGGTTCCGCAAGCGATGGGAAGCAAGCCGAAAGTGGTCGGCTTCCTTGTCGCCCGAGAAATCCAATATCTGAGCGATGCGATTGCCAACCCCGGCCGCCCGTTCGTCGCGATCCTGGGCGGTGCCAAAGTCTCCGACAAGATTAAAGTCATCGACAACCTGCTGGACATCTGCGACAAGATTCTGATCGGCGGTGCGATGGCGTATACCTTCTCGCTGGCTCAAGGCGGAAGCGTTGGTGGTAGTCTTGTCGAACGCGACAAAGTGGATCTCGCCAAGGAGTTGTTGGCGAAAGGTGGCGACAAGTTGATGTTGCCTGTCGATACCCACTGCGGCGATGGCTTTAGCAGCGATTGCAACAAGCAGGTTGTTGCGGCTGGCAAGATTCCGGATGGCTTTGAAGGCCTCGATATCGGTCCCGAAACGGCCAAGCTGTATGCCGCCGCAGTCAAAGACGCGAAGACCGTCGTCTGGAATGGACCGATGGGCGTGTTCGAGATGCCTCCCTTCGATGCCGGAACCAAAGCGGTCGCCGAAGCAATTGCGGCCAGCGATGCGATCAGCATCATCGGCGGTGGTGACAGCGCTGCTGCGATCCAGCAGCTTGGCTTCGCCGACAAGGTCAGTCACGTGAGCACCGGTGGCGGTGCGAGCTTGGCCATGTTGGAAGGCCAGAAGTTTGCGGCCGTAGAATTGTTAGACGAAGCGTAGCCATTACCGTCAGCTGGGTCGCGACCCAGCCTACCAGGAGGTGTCACGATGAAAGCTAAAAGCGAACTGCAACCAATCATCGACAAGATCGCCAGCCCCAACAGCCCGGTCGGGATGGATGCGGTCTATGTTCATGCGTTGATTCTTGACAAACTTCAACAAATCGAGGCGAGACTCACCGCCTTGGAAACGTCGTGCGGCACAACCTC